>NZ_JBSQYM010000023.1:0-23555 GCF_055140805.1 Orenia sp. | reverse complement strand
TATAAAAAAGCATATTTTAAAATCTAATAAACCAAGAGTATGTTATTGTAATTTCATGGAACGAAATGGTTGTAAAATATTGGTTTCTGCAGTTTAATCCTATATATGGCATTAAAGATTTAACATTTAAATTAGCTACGGGTTTTAACCCGTAGGCTTTATAGGACACCACAGGTTGAAACCTGTGGCTAACAACTCTTTTTCATGTTCTATATATATGATTTAATTATACAAAAAATCAGAAACCCTCTAGGGAATCCCTAGAGGGTTGCAAAACTTGATTGATTTAGATTAGAAACTAACAGTTAACTTAGTAGTTAATGTAGAACCTTCTCCATCTTTGTCATCTTTAGTTGTACCATCAATCAATTTAGCTTCAGTACTCCAATTGATATTTTTAGCTACTTTTGCATCTAAACCAGCTGTTAAATAAGTAAATTCATTTAAGTCTCCTGACTTATTAGTTAAAGAAGCGTTTAGAGTAATTACTTCACTCATAGCATATTCAGTTCCTAAGGTAATGATAGTAGCATCATCATCAAATGACTCATAACCATCATTAGCTACTAATTCTATAGCAGCAGTATTAGTGAAAGCACCCCTAACATTATCTAATGTTAGTTTGATATTACTCTTATTTTCATCTTTATTATGATCAACCATTGTATAAGTAGCACCTAGTGTATTCGCATTATTTAGTGCATAACTAGCACCTACTGTAAATAAGTCATAGTCATAATCTTCTTCAAGATCACCAGCTACTGATACAAACTCTTCTCCTACTGATTCTAAACCAGCATTTACAGTTAACGCATTACTAACTACAAAATCAGCTCCTAAGAAGATTGCAGTATCTCCTTCAGCATTATTAGCTGAATCAGAGTCACCACTAAATCCTTGATCAGCATCATTAAGTACAACTTCACCATTAACTGTAACCATATCATTTACAGTATAGTCACCAGCTACTGCAAAGTTAGTTACATTATCGCTAGCTTCTCTAGTAGCGTAAAGTTTACCAGTTAAATTAAGAGCACCTAAATTTCTTCCTACAGTTACACCATAGAAATCTTGCCCTGCAAAGTCATCATTTTCACTTGTCATGAAAACTTTAACGTCATTTCCAGATAAGTTAGTAGTTAACTCCATACCTTCCATATCTTCTTCATCAACAAAGTAAGTGTCAACAGCATAATCACTCATATCTCCTAATTTAAGAGTAGATACACCACTATTAAGAGTTAATAAAGCAGTGTCCATTTGAATGTTACTATCATCAGTATTTCCACTACTTTGGTCACCTAAAATAACCCCATTATAACTTGGTCCACTTACAGTAGTAAAGTTGTTGACTAATGTGTCAATTGCTAAATCAAAAGTAACATTTTCATTTACAGCTCCTGTAATAGCAAAATCAATCTCTTGATAAAATGCTTTTGTAGCAGGAAAATCATCTTCGTCTCCATCTTCACCCTTAGCAGGATTATCTAAATCTAAAGCATCTCCATCAGCCAATAAAGTAGTAGTAGCATCTACATCATCACCATAAGTACCTTTTTCAAAAACAGTTTTAACCTCTCCAGTAATCTTTACATTGTCCTCAGCTGCGAATGCTGGTACAGCTAAAGTCATAACTAAAGCAAACGTAAGTAATAAAGAAATCTTTTTCATTATTGTTTTCCCCCTTATGTTCTTATAAATAGTTATCTTGTAAACTTTTCAATAAATTTCATTTCAAATAGAAATTGTGGCTTATGAGGGTTCACCTCCTTCTTTGCCTTGATATAATAAAATTTTTCTATTAACTTAATTCTATGCAATTAACCAAAGTCCTTTATTTTATTCTATTTTTTATTAAAAAAAATAAATATAGATTATTAATTAACTAATTTTATAAATAGTTAGTATTTTTATTATAATGTATTAAAATATATATATATTAATGAATTATACCTTATATGAGATTATTTTATTTAAATACTAATAATAGCCTAGATTTTTTGTTATATTTTGAATTATCAGACTATTTTCTTTTTAAAACTTAGATAATAGAGAGAAAAGCGACACTTCTTCGAGTTGATAGTTGATAGTGTATAGTTGATAGTAAAAAGATTAAAAACTTCATGATTTAAGGTTTTGTACTTAACTATCCACTATAAACTTTACACTATACACTGGAGTTTAAAAGTGTCGCAATCTCCCCATTAAATGCTACTACTATATATCTAGAATAAATTTAAAAGAAAAAAGGAACTAGGTGAAAATACCTAGTTCCTTTTCGATGCTTTATTCAAATATCTCAACACGAGTATAATAGCTACATAGTCATCAACTGGTTTGGGAGGCGTTTGCATTGAAGTGGGAAGTAGCCTTCTCCAACCTCGCCTAGGGTTTTCCTTCCAATAATACTCCCTAGCTTCTAAAGTTGAGTGAGATTCATCAATAATATAAATATCTTTAAATAGACCTTTTAATTTAGAAGCTACATTATCACTTCTAGTTCCATCTCCTAAGACAACCTCTCCAATATCATAATCTTCTTTTAATAATTTTAATTTGTCTATGAGGATATGGCTCTCTATAACCTCTTTAAACCTGACATTTAACTCTTTATCTACCACTGCTAAGCCACATTTATCCTTTCCAGGGTCAATTCCGATTATCATTATCATCACCCAATATCTTAAATTCTATATTATCTTTTAGACTATCATTACGCCAAATGTCATTAGTTGCTATTATTCCAACCCTAATAGATTTATTCTCCATTAAAAGTCTGTCTATTAGTGGATAAAGATTAATTATACTAATTTCACCTACTTGATTTTCTCCATTCACCAATAAGCCATCACTGTTAGCCTTTATCTTTAATCGCTCTAGTAATTGGCTTAAATTTTTGTCGATAGTCAATAGATTATCGCTAAACTGTATATCACCTATCAAGATAGTATCTCCTTGCTGATAGACCTTATAATCTTCATAAAGATCAAAACTGATTGTCAAAGCTTCATTTTTGAAAGTATTCTTAGCACTTAAAAATCTCAGAATAACTCTACCTTTCTTCTCTTTCAAAATCTCATATAATCTATTTAGTTCTTGCTTATTATATTCAATATGGTTCCCCTTAATTTCAATACCTGCTTCCCTAGCCTGTATATCTGCTTGCTTTAACAACTTATCAATCTTATCCTCTATCTTATCTGAAGGTTCTGCTAAATTTATTACTTCTTCAATTATAATCTCACCCTTTTGGTAAATAATATCTCCAGTTAGTGAAGATAAATATTTTCTACCAAATAAGCTAATGTTATAAGCCAAGTTATCAACCTGTTCTGTCAAGGAGCTTTTCTGTAGATTCAATTCTTCTACCTTATCTTCTAATTCTAATTTACTCTGTTGAACAACTTGATACTCCTTCTTTATCTTAGTTAAATCTATCTTTAGATTATTCTTATCTTCTTCTAAGATAAGTAAATCTTTGACCTTCTTATCAATTTCTTCTCGCAAATCTAACAATTCATTATTTTTAGATGCTAAATTCTGATTTAAGACCGATAAACGCTCTAACATTGCTTCCATATCAAATAATGCCATTCTAACATCCTTTGAAGCTCCCATTAACAACAATAAGGAGGCTAAAGCAATTAAGATACCTGTACTTACAGTAATCACTATTGAGGTATGCTTAGGACGTAAGCCAAAAAGGGATAACCTTTTCTTTCCCACCTTCATGCCAATCTTATCACCAACATAAGCTATAATCCCTGCTACAATTATTAAAGCCAATAATAACTTAATCCCATACATACTGTATTCCCCTTTCTAAGGGCAGTTGATAGTGAATAGTTGATAGTTTATAGTTAAGTTCCAAACCAAATAATTTTTTAACTGTACACTATACACCATCAACTATCAACTAAATTATCTAGATGCTTTATACATTAATCCACAGCCTACAATAGTAAAGATTATATTCTGAATCCAAGCTCCTAACCAAGGTGCTATACTTCCACCTTCCCCCATAGAAGAACCAATAGTCATAATCGTATAATAGATAAAGATAACTATTATACTTAATCCTAACCCGATAGAAGAGCCTGAACGATTAGGCTGTAAACCTAGAGGTGCTCCTACCAAAGCAAAGATAAAACAAGCAAAAGGAATTGCATACCTTTGATGATAGACCACCTTCAACTCTTTAACATCTCGTCCTTCCTCTTCCATAAGCTTTATATGCTTACCTAGTTCTGAGAGAGTCATCTCTTCAGGATCTTTTTGATTACGAGAGATTTGAGTAGGGGTTCTATCTAAATTATTTTTCATATTAAATCTTTTAAAAGTAGTTTGAGGAACTTGGCCATTATCAGTGATTGTATAAATAGTTCCATCGATAAATACCCATTCTTCTTCTAACCACTCCGCTTTCTTAGCCTGGATACTGGTAACTAGTTTTCCATTCTCATAATTTTGCCAAGTTACTCCCTCTAGCATTTGAGTATTGCCATCATATTTATCAGCCGTTAAAATATAGTCTAACTTACCCGTTTGTCTATTAACTGGAGATATTACTAAATTTTTTTGAGTCTTAGGCCTAACAGTACCATGCTTGAGCTTCCAAACAATCTCTTCATAGGTATTTAGACTGGCTGGTACTAAGCTATTATCAAAAAAGATAGTAAGTCCACTGATTAATAATCCAACTATCAATACAGGGGTGACTATCTTAATAAAGCTAATTCCTCCTGCTTTTAAAGCTATTACCTCACTATCACCTGATAAACGTCCAAAAGATAATAAAGTAGCCAATAACATAGACATAGGAAAAGTTAATACAATCACCTGTGGCAAACTCAAAAAAAATAACTTTACTATTGTTAATAAAGGAACCCCATATTGGGACATCATCTTTGCCAAACTGATTAACACATCTGTACCAACAAAGATACTAGTAAAAGCAAAGACCCCAAAAAGAAATGGTTGAATCAACTCAACCAATAAATATCGATAAATAATCTTCATTTACTGCCACCTCACATACTAAATGTTTCACCTAAATAAAACTTCTTAGCCGTTTCACTATTAGCAATCTCTTCAGAAGTACCTGATAATAGTATCTTCCCCTGATGCATAATGTATGCTCTATCGGTGATTGCCAATGTTTCCCTAACACTATGGTCAGTAATAAGCACACCTAACCCTCTATCTTTTAGATGAGAGACAATACCTTGAATATCACTGACAGCAATCGGGTCTACCCCAGCAAAAGGCTCATCTAATAAGATATACTCAGGATCTGTTGCTAAAGCTCGAGCAATCTCTACTCTTCTCCTCTCACCACCAGATAGCATATAACCTTTCTGCTTACGGATATGGGCAATATCAAACTCTTTTAATAATGATTCTAAGATCTCATGATTATCTTCTTGACGATCTATCATCTCTAAAATAGCCATAATATTCTGTTCCACTGTCAGCTTTCTAAAGACCGATGCCTCTTGAGCCAGATAGCCAATCCCCTTTCTGGCACGTTTATGCATCGGCAATGGGGTGATATCATCACCATTTAGAGTAATATTACCTTGATTAGGGCTTACTAAGCCTACAACCATATAAAAGGTAGTTGTCTTACCAGCACCATTAGGACCTAAAATCCCTACAATCTCACCTTTATTAACCTCAAAGCTTACCCCCTTTACTACATTTCTCTTATTATACGTCTTAATCAGATTTTCAGCCTTAATTGCCATCCTCAATTACCTCCAAGTCCAGTCAAATTCAGTAATGAGTAACAAGTGATGGGTAACGAGTAAAACAATAATCATTATCAAACCTCTTCACTCTTCCTACGAGTCCTTTGGACTCTCCGTGAGGAGAAATAAAGTTTCATGCTTTTGAGAAACTTTATAATCACGGAGAGCTTAATTTTAAACTCGAAGGGGAAAATACCCAAACGAATTTTCCCACTCCACTCTTTACTCTTCACTGCTCTCATTTGGAATAACAAATTTTGTCTTCCCTTTAGCAATCATCTTTCTAGTCTTTAAGTTAATAATTACCTTTTCAGCATTTACCGTCTGTTCTCCACGTTTTGCATAAACATTTCCAGTTAATACTGCCTCTTGACTCTCCCCATTATATTCCAGTTCTTCTGCATCAGCTATTAAACCTTGACTTTCATCTACAATATGAGCTCCACCATAAACGAATAATTTCTTAGCATCTAAATTAAATTCAAATCTATTTCCAGTTATAGTGGCTCCCTCATTTTCCATCTTAGGATTACCAGTTAATACCCCTTGCTTGGATTTATTATTTAGTGTTAGCTCTTGACCACTTATCTTACTTCCCTCTTGTTCGATTAGAACTTTCCCTGTAGCCTTAATTTCACCCAAACTTTGATTAGCAGTTAATTTATTAGAAGTTAGCTTTAAGTTAGTTCTTTCTAGTACAACATTTCCTGTAGCAATAATCTCAGAGTTCATATCATCAACTATCAATTCATCTGCCATTAATATAGTCTCTTCTTCTTGAGCCAATAAATTAACTGATGTAAATAATAAGGTTAATATAAGAAAACTCAAAATTAAGGATTTATTCTTCATTACCTTCACCCATTTCTTGAGAAATAACTTTTACATTTCCTAATATCTTTAATTTCTTTAAATCCACCTGACTTATAAAGCGCTCACCCTTAGCCTTTAGTCCAGGTTGTTCAATTAATACATGACCTACACCTATCAACTCATTTTTAGCACTATTCCAATTTAAAGTATCGGCTTTGAGCAACTTTTCTTGACTTTTTATAGTTATAGGCCCTTCTAATCCAATAAAACCTGTTTCTATATCTACCTTACCTTTGTCAGCTATAATATTAATTACTTCCTTTTCTTTCTCATAGACCTTAGCTTGTATCTGGTTTAACGTAACCTTATTACTTCCCAGTTCAAACTGTTGAATTGATTCTGCTCCCAACTCCCACTTAGTAATACCATCTTTACTATATAAAGTCATAGATGACTTCTCTAATTCGAGGCGAGGTTCCGTCTGCTTACTTTCTTGCAAAGGCTTAGGTGAAATTTTTACTTCTGACTTTTGATAAAAATTTTTTATAGCAAAGATACTCAAAATAATTATTAAAATTAAGAAAGCAGATACAAAATATTTTTTATTTAGCTTCTGCACTATAAAGCCCCCTCAGCCTTTGTCTTCCACCTGCGATGTAGCCATAACCACTGATCAGGGTAATTTCTTATCTGATTGCCCAAAGAATAAGCCAAATCTTGTAATTTTTCTTTTATCTCATCTTCATTGGCATCCCTAGCAACCTCAATACCTTCTTCTATAATCAACCGATAGCTCTCCCCTTCTCTCATCATATAAGCAGGAAGAATTACTGCACCAGTCTTTTGAGCAAAAACCACTGGTCCTGTAGGTGTAGAAGCAGGTCTATTTAAAAACTTCACAAAGGTTCCTTTAGAATGAGCATCTTGATCACCTAAGATCAAAAGTAGCTCCTTTTTTAGTAATGCTTTAAAAGCACCTCTAACCCCTTTGCTTCTCTTATTAAAGACCTTGCCTCCTTGACTTTTTCTAATCTTTAAAATCTCTTCATTAACATAAGGGTTCTTAAACATCCGAGCAATACCATTTACAGAATATCCCAACCATGATAAATATAGGCCTAATAAATCCCAATTTCCTATGTGCCCAGTGAATATAATAACACCTTTTTTATTTTGATAAGCTTTTTCTAGATATTCTAACCCATTAACCTCAATCTTATTATTAAAATCATTATCAGTCCAATTTTCTAAACTAATAGTTTCTACAAATTTAATAGCTATATCCTCAAAAACTAATTTAGTTAAATTCTTAGCCTCTTTAGTAGAGTAACCTAAAGATAACTTAATATTTTTGACAGCCAATTCCCGGCGGTCTTTGACAATATAATATAATAAATTACCAAATGCCTTGGCAAAAAAATGACTAACCTTTCTTGGTATCAGATTAGCCAGTGATTTGAATGACTTAAAAAACCAATAAAATAACTTATCTTTCATAATCGCCACCTCTTAACAAACATTATTCCCCTTGATATTCTAAAATTAACTCTATAGCCTCTCTTACAGCCCCTTGTCCACCTTCTTTAGTTGTAATATAATCAACTACTTCTTTTACCTTTTTTACACCATTAGCTGGAGTAAAAGATAAACCAACTCTTTCTAAAATCTCTAAGTCATTTACATCATCACCAATATAAGCAACCTCTTCTGCTGTTACATTGTATTTATCCAACACATCATTAAATACTTTAATCTTATCTTTGATATTCTGATGAACCTCTTTAATACTTAACTCCTCAGCCCTACGTTCTACCAGCTTTGACTCTCGTCCTGTAATGATAGCAGTTGCAATCCCAGCTTCATGGGCTAACTGAATTCCTTTTCCATCATGGACATGAAAAAATTTTAGTTCTTCCCCATTATTCCCCAAAACAATTCTACCATCAGTCAATACGCCATCTACGTCAGTAATAAATAATTTTACTTTTTTAGCCTTCTCTTTTAAAATAGAGCTCATCCTAACCATCCCCTATAACTTTATTATATTATTATCAATCTATTAATTTAAATTATATCTTGCCCTATACTAATTTTAAAGGTTATCTATATCATTTGTCAATCAAACACAGAGAATGACAAAATTTACTTGCTTAATTTTTTAATTATAAATTCTACATTGTACATTTGAAATTATTAAAGAACTCCAGCCTTTAATAAATCTTGGAAGTTAAGTAATCCTAAAGGCCTGTATTCATCATCAACTACTGGCAAATCACTAATCTCTCTCTCTTGCATCAGTTTTAAAGCCTCAGCTGCTAACTTATCTTTGGTAATTATTGATGGATTCTTACTCATAATTTCTTTAGCACTCTTCTCTAATAAATTAAAAGAATCTTCTAATTGTCGTCTGATATCACCATCAGTAATAATACCTACTAATCTTCCTCTATTATCAACAATATTGGCTGCTCCCATCCTAGATGAAGTCATCATAAATAGGGTCTCTTTTAATGTCGCCTCTTGGTCTACAATAGGATTTCTCTCTCTAATATGTAAAACATCATCTACTGTTAATAATAGCTTCTTACCTAGGCTTCCTCCTGGATGATAAAGTGCAAAATCTTCAGGTTGAAAATTTCTTACCCGCAATAAAGAGATAGCTAAAGCATCTCCTAAAGCTAGAGTTGCCGTAGTACTTGCTGTTGGTGCCAAATTCAAAGGACATGCCTCCTCTTCTACACCAGTATCTAAGATATAATTAGCAGTCTCTGCTAAAGTAGAGCTAGTTCCACCAGTCATAGCAACTAGCTTTGCTCCAATTCGCTTAATAACAGGTAAAATTTTAATAACCTCTTCTGTCTCTCCACTATTTGATAAAGCAATTACTATATCCTGATTAGTTACCATCCCTAAATCACCATGTATAGCTTCAGCAGGATGTAAGAAAAATGATGGTGTTCCTGTACTTGATAAAGTTGCTGCTAGCTTTTTAGCGATAAATCCCGACTTACCCATCCCAGTCATAATTACTCGTCCACTACATACTAAAATTTCTTTAACTATCTCTATAAACCCTCCATCAACAGATCTTTTTAGGTTTAAAATAGATGTCGCTTCAATCTCTAAAACCTCTATAGCCTGATTCTTTATCTCTGTTATATCTAGATTGTCTATATCCATTAACAGTTCCCCCTTTTTTCTATAATCAATAAGTTAAGGCGAGGTGACCTCGCCATTACAAATATATATTGACCTAATTTAAAATTGATATAAAAGAATGATATTGCGACATTTTTAGGAATCTGGAATCAGTTATCAGGAACCTGTAAACTATACTGATTCCAGATTCCTGGTTCCCGACACAAAAGTATCGCAATATCCTCATTATAAATTATTTAAAAATAATTCAAACTACTAATTAAGAGTTCTTCACAATCTCATCAATTGCTTTTGCTTGGCTTAAAAGCTCTTCTAAATCTTCTAATCTCACCATATTTGGACCATCACATAATGCTTTAGAAGGCTCATCATGGACCTCCATGAATAATGCATCTACTCCTGCTCCTACTGCTGCTCTAGTTAGGTAAGGAACAAACTTTCTCTCTCCTGCTGAAGAGTCTCCTGCTCCTCCAGGCAACTGTACACTATGAGTTGCATCAAAAACTACTGGATATCCTGTATCTCTCATAATCGGGAAGGATCGCATATCTACAACTAAGTTATTATAACCAAAGCTTACTCCACGCTCTGTTAATAATATCTTTTCATTACCAGTACTTTCAATCTTCTTAACCACCTGCTCAATATCCCAAGGTGCTAGAAACTGTCCTTTCTTCACATTGATTACTCGACCTGTCTTACCTGCTGCTACTACTAAATCTGTCTGTCTAGATAAAAATGCTGGAATCTGCATAATATCTAATACCTCTGCTGCCGCCTTGGCTTGATCTATGGTATGTATGTCAGAGATAACTGGTAAATCAAACTCATCCTTAACCTTCTGTAATATCTTTAATCCCTCTTCCAAACCTGGTCCTCTAAAGGATTCAATTGAAGAGCGATTGGCTTTATCATAAGAGCTCTTAAAGACATAAGGAATTCCTAACCTATCTGTAATCTCTTGTACCTTTTCAGCAATTCTAAGTACTCTCTCTTCACTCTCAATAGCACAAGGTCCTGCTAACAGAACAAAAGGTCGATTATTACCAAAGATGACCTTATCATTTAATACAACCTCTTTAACCATCTTAATACCCCCAGTTTTAATAGTTTACAGTTGACAGTTGATAGTGTACAGTTAAAACCTTTTAAAACATTTTACAGTGAAAATACTAATCAATTTAATCTTTTAATCTATTGATTTTTAGATTTTGAACTTAACTATCAACTATACACTATACACTCTCAACTATCTTTCTTACTCTCTCCAAATCATCTTGTGTATCTACACCAATTGCTTGATACTCTGTCTCTATAACTTTAATTTTATATCCATTCTCCAAAGCTCTTAATTGTTCTAAAGACTCTTTTAGCTCTAAAGGTGTAGGTTCCATTTGGGCATAATCTAATAAAAACTCTCTGCGATAAACATATAATCCAATGTGTTTATAATATGTAGTATCAGCATCTGTTCTATGATAGGGAATTATAGACCTAGAAAAATAAAGAGCAAAATCATCGTTATCTGTCACTACTTTAACTACATTAGGATTTTCTATTTCAGCTTGGTAATTTATTTTATGCTTTAAAGTTCCCATCCTAATATTAGCATCTTCTAATAATGGTCTGACTGCTTGATCAATCATCTCAGGATTGATTAAAGGTTCATCACCTTGGATATTGACTATTATCTCAGCAGATAGTTCCTTAGCTACTTCAGCCAAGCGATCGGTACCGGTCTTATGCTCTGCTGAAGTCATTACTACCTCTCCACCAAAACCTTTAACTATATCATAAATTCTCTTATCATCAGTGGCTACAATCACCCCATCTAGAGTATCAGATAACTTAACTTGTTCATATACTCTTTGAATCATAGGTTTACCACAGATATCTTTAAGGGGCTTACCTGGTAATCTGCTAGATGCATAACGTGCTGGTATAATTCCCACTACTTTCATTTCGAAACCTCCAATCTATCAATCAACTCATCAAATTTATAACTTGAATCGATAACTCCTATCTCTATTCCTAATACCTCAAATGAAATCATCTCTAATCCTATCTCCTCTAATAATTCATCATTAATACTAACAGCATCCTTTTCAGTAGTGATTATTCTATCGACACTCTTCTCACTAGCCAAAGTATATATATCCAGTATCTCCTTATGAGTATAACTATGATGATCAGCAAATCTTATCTTATCAATTATTTCTGCTCCTAGACCACGCAATGTCTGTTCAAAAGCTTGAGGATTACCTATACCAGAAACAGCTAAAACTTTCTCACCAGTTAAATGAATTTCTTCCCTTTGATTACTGTTTATTTTACGTAAGTAAGTTGGATTATGCTTAGTAGTAATTATCATAGCTGCAGGATTGACCTCAATCAGTCTTCTTTTAATCTCCTTTAACCTAGTCTCACCAATCTGATCTACCTTAGTTAAAAAGAAGATGTGAGCTCTCTTTAAAGAATTTAAAGGCTCTCTTAATAGCCCTCTAGGTAATAGATGTCCATTAGCAAACGGGTTAGTAGCATCAATTACCACTAAATCATAATCTCTAGCAACCTGTAAATGCTGAAAGGCATCATCTAAAATAATAAAATCTGGGTTAAATTCTTGACAGGCAAACTCTCCAGTTCTGCTTCTTTCTGAACCAATAATAACAGGTATCCCTGTTAGGCTAGTTGCTAACATGTAAGCCTCATCTCCAGCTTGTTCAGCATCCATTAAAATCTCTGTACCATCAGAAACCAACCCTACCTTATCAGAAAAGTTAGCCTTATAACCACGATTTAAAACAATAACTTTATGCCCCTTCTCTGTCAAAGTTCTAGCTAGTAATTGAACTACTGGTGTTTTTCCAGTACCACCAACAGTTATATTCCCTACACTAATCACCTTAGCTGATAAATTTTTCTGCTTTTTTATTCCCCAACTATACATTGACTTTCTTAAAGTTATTATTACCTTGTATAAAAATGATAATAAAGTTAATATGATTAAAATTATTTTAGCTATAAGTCCAGTTTCTTTACCATTAATAACATCTAACAAATACTCTTCTATTTTCATATCATGTCACCTAACATATTCTTTGCAGTCTTTACTGCACTATTTAAACCCTCTTCAACAAATTTTTTATACTCTTCTAAATTATCATCAGATAAATTTTCTTCCACCTCAATACTATCCCCAAAATTTAATACTACTTTGGAGAAAGGCAAAGGAAGCTGAAATCTGTCCCAACTATTAAAGACCTTCTCCTTAGAAAAAGCCACCCCACCAGGAATTATAACACTATTACTCTTTTGTGCCAAATAAACAATTCCTGACTGAGCTTGATGCCTTGGTCCTCTAGGTCCATCAGGTGTAATAGCTATATTCTTTCCTGCTTGCAATTTCTTGATTAACCTTAATAAAGAACGGGCCCCACCTTTAGAAGTTGATCCTCTAACCATCTCCCATCCCATCTTCTTTAATACTCTACTAATATATTCTCCATCCCTACTTTGACTAGCTAAGCCTACATAACCTCTATTTTTTAAATAATAAGCAGGAAACCATAATTGTCCATGCCAAAAAGCTAAAATAACAGACTTACCAGATTTCTTTGCTTCTAAGAGCCTATCTTCATTCTTTACTTCTACTTTTAAAGTACCACTAGTAATTCTTTGTAACATATAAGCAAATTGAGGAATCAGTTCATATTTTAATCCCTCTCTCATAGCATCACCTACTTATTAAACTGTATTTCATATAATTTCTTATAAAGTCCACCCTTTTCTAAGAGTTCTTTATGACTTCCCATCTCTACTACTTTTCCTCTTTCCATAACAACAATCTTATCAGCATCTAAAATAGTAGATAGTCTATGTGCAATAACAAAGGTTGTTCTGTTTTTCATCAATCTATCTAAGGCATCTTGAACCAAAGCCTCTGATTCTGTATCTAAGGCTGAAGTAGCCTCATCTAAAATCAAAATATTTGGATCTTTTAAAATAGCTCTAGCAATAGCAATTCTCTGCTTTTGACCTCCAGATAACCCTGCACCACGCTCACCTATCTCTGACTCATACCCCTCAGGAAATGTTTCAATAAAATCATGGGCATTTGCTGCCTTTGCAGCCTCAACAATCTCTTCCTGACTAGCATCTAAACGACCATAGAGAATATTATCAGCAATCGTTCCACTAAACAGAACAGTCTCTTGAGGCACAATCCCTATCTTATCTCTCAATGACTTGATAGTAATATCTCTTATATCCACACCATCAATAGTTATCTGTCCACTATCAGGATCATAAAAACGAGGTATCATATTAACCAAAGTGGATTTTCCTGCTCCACTAGAACCTACTAGAGCAACTACCTGTCCAGGCTCTGCCTTTAAATTAATTTTATCTAAAGCCAATTCATCATTATTATAACTAAAAACTAAGTCTTTAAAGTCAATATATCCATCAACTACAGTCAAATCTTTGGCCCCTGCTTTATCCTTAATCGTTGGTTGAATATCAATAATTTCAAAGATTCTTTCAGCAGCTGCTAAAGCACCTTGAATAGTTCCTGATAATCTTGTAATGCTCTTTAAAGGATTTGTAATATACATTAATAGTGAGAAGAAACCAACCAATTCTCCAGGTGTCATCTTTGCTGCTATTACCTGACGCCCTCCATACCATAATACAACAATAAAAGACATTGCAGCCAAAAATTCTGTAACTGGAGTTAATGTAGCTTTTAATTGAGAATTTTTCAAATTAGCTCTAAAATTAGCGTAGTTCTCTTCTTCAAAACGATCATACTCATACTCTTCTCTTCCAAAAGATTTTACTACTCTAATTCCACTGATGGTCTCCTGCAAGACATCAGAGAGATTACCTATCTTGATTTGAGCCCTCTTACTTACCTTTCTAATTCTTTTATTAAAAACATCAATCACATACCCAATTACTGGAAATAAGAAAAAAGATATTAAAGTCAAACTCCAATTGTCATATAATAGCTTTCCTATACCTCCAATTAAAGTGAACATTTGACTAAATACTCCAATAGCTCCCGAAGCGATAGCCCCTTCTAGTTTACCAACATCATTAGTTGTACGAGACATAATCTCTCCCGTCTTATTTTTAGTATAAAAATCTAAGGAAAGGCTCTGTAAATGTTCGTATAAATTATTTCTCAAATCTTTGACAGCATTTTGAGAGACATAAGCAGTAAAATACTTCTCTCCATATTGGAAAATCCCCCTAAAAAGAAATATAAAAAATATACCAATAATGATCCAATTTAACTGAACTAAGGTTGTTTCTCCCGTCGTTAAGCCTTGAATCATTGTATCGATTAAATCCTGAAATCTATCAAAAAACAGAATGCTTAAACCAGCATTTAAAATCATAGAAATAACAGCTAAAACTATTCTACCTTTATAGGGCTTTACATATCCAAGTACACGTTTAGCTAATTCCATTTAAATAATACCTCCTGTGCTTAGCACTAACTTGGCCACTCGTTTGGTTGCTCCACTCTCTCCTAGTTTTATTACAACATTTTTTAACCCTGCTTTAATATCTTTTACTCTTTTTGGTGAATTTAGTATAGTAATTGCTTCTTGGGCTATTCTCTGACCAGTTACTTCACCTTGTAACAGCTCTGGAACTATTTCATCCTCAGCAATGATATTAGGCAGACCTATATAAGGTAATTTAACTAACATCTTCCCCAACAAATATGTTGTTTTAGATGTTTTATAGACAATCACCATTGGTGTTTGAAAACAAGTAGCCTCTAAAGTAGCTGTTCCTGAAGCTACCAACAATAAATCCGCTACTTCCATTACCTCATAAGAATGACCAGTAATTAATTTAATCTCAAGCTTATAATTTCTAATCCTTTCTTTAATATCTTCTCTAGATATACTATCTGCTAAAGGAAGTATAAATTGAATATTTTCATAACTCTTATTAATCTCTTGAGCTGCTTCCAACATAGGAGTTAATAATCCTTCTATCTCCTGCTGACGACTTCCTGGCAATAACCCTATAATCCTCTTATCAGAATTGATATCATAAGACTCTTGAAATTCATCTTTAGATAGTTCAGGATCCACCAAATCTAAGATAGGATGGCCTACAAACTCAACATCTGCGCCAGCTTGCTGATACACCTTCTCTTCCATAGGAAAGACTGAAGCAATCTTAACTTGGAGTTTAGCCATCTTTTTAGCTCTTCCTTTGCCCCAAACCCAAGCAGAAGGTGCAAAATAATTGACTGCAGGAACCCCATTTTTATAGGCTATTTTGGCCACTTTCATATTAAAGCCAGAGTAATCTACTAATAAGATCACATCTGGCTTCTCTTCTTTCATAGCTTTATCTAATTTATTCAAAATCTTATAGGCTAACCTTAAATGCTTAATTGCTTCAATAAAACCAATAGTACTTAATTTGGTAGGATCATAAATTAATTCTACACCTTCTGATTCCATACGTCGACCACCCATTCCAATAAACTCAAGGTCTGGATGAATCTTTTTCATCTCTTTAATAACTTTAGCTGCGTGCATGTCCCCAGAAACTTCACCAGCTACTACCATTATCTTTGGCATCTAATCACCCACCCTTAAATTCAGTTGATAGTGTACAGTTTACAGTGAACAGTTTAAATTCAAAACCTAAAAATTATAAGTAGTGTAGAAATTATATTTTAAGTTTTTAATTGTCAACTGTAAATTGTCAACTATCCTTCCATTGCCATTACAGCAATCCCAGCTTTATCTGCTTTTTGGATAAACTCTTCTTGATTGACAATAAAGGTCTTTTTAGCTTCAATTACTAATCCCTTAGCCTTTATTTCAATCAATTTATCCATAGTATCTAGACCAACAGCAGGAATATCAAACCTAAAATCTTGCTGAGGTTTACTTACCTTTGCCACAACTACTCCTCCACGTCCTAGCTGACCGCCTCTTAAAATAGCTTGGTCAGTTCCTTCAATAGCTTCTACAGCCATAATAGCTTTATCCTTAACAATTACAGTCTGACCTATATCCAAACGACCTATCTCTTTTGCCATCCTAAAACCATACTCCATATCAGCTAATGTCTCAACATCTGGTTCTGACTCTGTTAAAAGACCTTCACTTGGTAATAATTCTACTATATATTTAGTCTGATTACTAATTTTAATACCAGCAGATTCTAGCTCCTTAACAACTGCTAACATAATCGAATCATCATTCTTCTCTTTTAAATTGCTAAGCAAGAACATAAACCTCTGATCCAATTCTATTCCTTGATAAAGTAACTCTTTAGTTACTTTTCCTAACATTATAATCTCAGAGATTCCTTCATTTTTGAGAGTATTTATAATTTCATCTAATTGTCCAGCACTAATCTGATAAACCTTTGTTGCTATATCTTTTAGTTTATCAACCTCTGCTTCTGGAGTAAGGGTGATAGCAATAACCTCATTTCCTTGTGCCACTGCAGCATAAGTAAATTTAACAGGTAAATTGCCATTGCCTGCTAGTAAACCTATTCTAGCCATAATCAACCTCCCACTATATATGTCCAACTTTAAAGTGAAACTTAATAGGGGTATTCCGACCCTTTTAGGAATCAGGAGTCAGCAACCAGTTATCAGTAAAATAGACTGGTCCCAGATTCCCGATTCCTGACATGAAAGTATCTCATTTCCTCTATATAATCTCATATTTAAATTCCATTCTAAAGTTGTTTATCTATATACTAGTTTACAATTTACAGTGTCCAATGGACAGTTAAAAAATCAAAAATTTCACTAATTCTTATATCATAAGAGTTTGAGTGATTTTGAACTTAACTGTACACTATTAACTTTACATTGTGCACTAATTATCTACATATTCCTCGTTGAGCATTTCTTAAGAATCTTAAAAAATGTTCAATTAAAGGATTACTATCCAGCTCTTGATCCATCTTCTCAATTGCTTGAGAGATATTTAAATTGGATCTATATAATAATTTATAAGCATCTTTAATTTGGCTTCTCAACTCGGGACTAATACCATTTCTTCTTAACCCTACAATATTAATCCCTTTAACTGTTGCAGGATGTCCATCTACCAATACATATGGAGGGACATCTTTAACCACTTTAGAAGCTGCTCCTATCATAGCCATCTTACCAACTCTACCAAACTGATGTACTCCAGCCAAACCACCAATTACTGCACAATCCTCTACAATAACATGTCCTGCTAAAGTAGCTGCATTAGACATAATAATTTTATCACCTAATTGGCAATCATGGGCGACATGGCAATAAGCCATAATTAAATTATTATCACCTATCTTGGTTAGCCCACCACCCTCTTCAGTACCACGATGTATAGTAGCAAATTCACGAATTGTATTATTATCACCAATCTCTAGAAAGCTTTTCTCACCATGAAACTTTAAATCCTGGGGCTCTTGACCAATAGAAGCACCGTTAAATATCTTATTACCTTTACCTATTTTAGTCCATCCTTGAATGACTACATGGGGTTCAACCTTAGTCTTGTCACCAATCTCAACATTTTCCCCAATAATAGCATAGGGACCGATTTCCACACCTTCTCCTATTTTAGCACCTGGATGAACGACTGCTGTCTTATGAATTTTTTTATTCAAATGTACCACCTTATTATCCTTTGTCTTTTCCATCTGGTCCCCTCCTTTATCCTTTTATTTGTCCTGTATTGCACAAGTTAAAGTCGCCTCTGTTACTATTTCTCCATCTACTAAAGCCTTAGCCGCAACCTTACCAATTCCTCGTCTTAATTTCACTACTTCAACTTCAAAGATTAATTGATCTCCTGGCCTAACTGGGTGCTTAAACCGTGCATCTTCAATACGTGCAAAATATGGTACTTTCTCTTCAGGATTATCTACTGTAGTTAATAAACCTACTCCTGCAACTTGAGCCATTGCTTCTATTATTAGTACTCCTGGCATAATTGGGTGACCTGGAAAATGACCATTGAAGAACTGTTCGTTTGCAGTTACATTCTTTAATCCTACAACCTTCTTCCCTGGTTCAACCTCCAAAATTCTATCCACCAATAAGAATGGATATCGATGTGGTAAAATTTTTTGAATCTCATTAATATCTAACATTTAAACTCCTCCTATTTCAATAATCTCTCTTTAAGCTTTTTAGATAAAATCGAATTTAATCTATGACCAGATCTAATTCCAATAATATGGCCTTTAAATTCTGGTGCTAATTTAATATCTCCTAATATATCTAGAATCTTGTGCCTTGCAAATTCATCATCAAATCTTAAGTGATTAATCGGACCTTCTTCTCCAACTAAGATAGCATTATCTAAACTGCCACCTAATGCTAAACCTAAATCCTGTAACTGCTCAATCTCATGGGAAAAACCAAAAGTTCTAGCAGCAGCTATCTCATTATAATAAATATCTTCAGTAATGACAAATTCAGCAAATTGATCTTCTAAAGAAGGATGATTACTAACAAAGGTATAACTTATCTTTAACTTATCATCAGGTAAAACTACCAAGGTCTGATCTCCTTGTCTAACATAGATTGGTTCTTCAATCATATAAACCTGTTTATCTTCCTTCTGTTCTTCAATACCTGCTTCTTTTATCAAATTATAAAAGATTTTGGCACTCCCATCAGTAATTGGAGGTTCATTTGCATCAATCTCTATTAATAAATTATCTATCTTTAAAGCATTTAATGCTGACATCATATGCTCAATAGTGTTAATATCCCAACTATCTTCACCAATAGTTGTACAACGCTGTGTTGATACTACATTGTCAATACCAGCCTCTATCTCTGGACACCCTTCTAAATCTATCCGTTTAAACCTGATACCTTGATTAACACCTAAAGGTTTACAATTAATAGTAACATTTTTGCCAGTATGAAGCCCAATACCTGTATAAGTAAAATCTTTCTTTATTGTATGTTGCTTCCTATCCAAATTCTTACCTCCTTTAACCTTATATTACTTCAACAAAAAGCAAAAACATCCTTCATAGCAATAAATTAAATCTACTTAAGTTTAACTCTAAGAATAAAATTTAGTTATTAAATCTTAAACTTAGACTAAAACTTAATAATAATCTAATAATTCTTTGTATCTCTTCCCAACCTCTGAGGTTGGGTGCTGAAATATATCCTCAGGCGTACCCCTCTCTACTACTACCCCATTATCCATCAATAGAATTATATCGGCAACCTTCAAGGCAAAGGATACCTCGTGGGTTACAATAATAACCATCTTATCTTTTTTGATTGTTAACTTCTCAATCACTTCTAGTACCTCTTTGACCAAAATCGGATCTAAAGAAGCTGTAGGTTCATCTAAGAGCATCAGACTTGGTTCAACAACTAATGCTCTAGCAATACCAATTCTCTGCTTCTGTCCTCCGCTCAACTGCTTGGGATAACTATCTATCTCATCTGCCATTCTAACCTTCTGTAAAGATAAGATGGCTCTTTTCTTTAACTCTTCTAATTTAAAATGGCTCTTAATCAAAGGTAGCATTACATTTTCTAAAACCGTTAATCTCTCAATTAAGTTAAACTTCTGGAAGACAAAACCAACCTCTTTGCGCCAGTTCAATAATCTGTTCTCAGCTAACTCTCCAATTGATAACCCTTTAAAGATAATCTCTCCTCCATCAGGCTCTGTCAAACGATTTAAACATCTAATAGTAGTTGACTTACCACATCCACTGGGTCCCATAATAGCCACAGTTTCCCCTTGCTTAATCTTAAAATTAACCCCTCTTAAGACTTCTTTATGACCATAATTTTTAATTAAATTTTTAACCTCTAACATTCTACCTCCCGCTTGCTTGGTGATAATTAACTATTATATATGAGGAAATTCAAAATAAAGTTCTATGGATATATAGCGACACTTTCGTGTCGGTGTGAGTTTTGAGTGTGAATGTGTGAAGTGCCTTTGTATTGAAGTTTACTGACACACTCACCCACAGTCACACTAATTAAAAATAAGTCTTCTTTCTGTTTAAAAACTTCAAAACACCAGGCTTACCTGAAGGAACTACAATCTCTCTCATAATCTCACCATAAGTAAATCCTAAAGCCTGACCTGCTCTAAACTCTTCATCAGATATCTTATTCATAACCTCGGCTTTGCTAACAGTAAAAAGACCTAGTAGACCTCCAAAGAAGAAACTAAGATAGCTGGGTACATAGGGAATCCTTGCTTGACTTAAATAAAAGACAGTCCCTAAGGTCAGTGCTCCAACTACAAAACCGTAATAAATAGCTTCATCAAAATACCATCGACTATCAAAACTTCCACTATGCATTCTAATGGAGTTAATGATTATGGTCTGATCAAAGAATAGAGAAATTAAAGTCAGAATAATTGCTGTAAAAGCAGTCAAAACACCCTTTACCTCTCCTAAAATTTGAGAAATCTGCCCCCGTAAATCAGGACTAATCAAACCAGCTTGCGAAGTATAAATGGTAATTTGATTGGAAATATCCTTCTTAATCAACTTCTTAAGTTGGCTCAATTTGACTCCTTTGCTAGGTAATAAGAGAGATATCTGAGTACCAGGAATAACTTGACCTTGAATATGTTTGTCAATTAAATCGATAGTATCTGTAATCTCTTCATCCTTTAGTTTTGGTAAAGAGTTATCTATATATTCTATTTCTTTGATAATACTTGCTAAATTTATCTTCTCTAATTCAGTAAGATCATCTCTTAAACCGACAATATCCTGCTGCAAGCTCTGGCTATTTAGTTCACCGACCTTATAGACCAGATCTCTATCGGTAATATTACCTAAAGTATCCTTTAAGCTTTCTCTATCAATTTTGGCAACCTTATTAATAAAATTATTGAACCCTCTTACATCTTCTTGCCATTTAACCAGCTCTTTTAAGATAGGATTATATTGATTAATATAACCTATAATCTTAGTGGTATTAGTATCTAATCTATTTGAAAAATCGAGAATAGTCTCTTTTAACTCGATTATATCTGCCCGATACAGATTGCTTGTTGAGAGATTATCAGTTCTCTGATCAACACTCTCAGCTACTGCCTTTAATTTAAAATTAATATCCTGAAGTATCTCTTTAAAGAAGTTCAGCTCTCTAACTATCTTAACTAAACGCGTTAATACCTTATCTAACTTAGCAACAGCCTCTCGTAAACTATCAAGCTCTATCTTATCTATATCTTTTTTGTAAACCTTCAACTGCTGGTTCAACCCCTGAAGCTCAAAGATAGACTCTTCTAAATCTTTAAAGACTGCTAGGGCATTAATTAAATTGGTGACTGTGCCAGTAGCTGTTTGGAAGATAGAGTCCAATCTAGGCAATAATTTAGTAGTTTCACTGACTGCATAGGCCAGCTCTTGTCTAGGATTATCAACTTCAATCTCTCCTATCAGCTCACCTAACTTATCATCTTTAAAAGCATAAGCTTCATTAGTAATTATCTCTCTACTATCACCTTTTTCAACAACCGCCCTTGCCAGTTGATTATTTACTGCTCTAACCCTTAAAATCACCTGCTTATCTCCTTTAGCTGGAACTACAAACCTATCACCCTCTTCAGCCTTTACACCTTCTTGAAGAGCAATGGTTACCTTAGTAGCATATCCTTCTAAAAATCTCTTCATCTCTGTCATAGTCTTGACCAAAGAATCTAAATCACTGACACCTGTTGTTGTAATGTTCTGAATCCGATTAGAAGAACTCTTATTTAACTCTTTAACCAACTCATCACTCAATTCTAGGATTTCATCTTCATTTTGAGTAATTGGAAAACGAATCGAAAGAACCTGATACTGATTCAATACATTTTGAACCTTTCTAGTAACAGACTCTATCAGCTCTGGTCTTTTAATGATAATCTCCAATTTGTCACCATCTGGAAAGGTAAAATTAACCCCTGCTAGATCATCAATCTGTTTTTCAATTAAATCTCTAACTTCTCTATTTAAACCTCTCACAGTTATTCGAGGTTCTGTCATAATAGATACGCTATTAAGCCCTGAAACATTTTCAAAATAATCACCAATCTTTATGTAAACCTCTTTATTTCTATATCTAGGGGCTAATTTAATAAAGAAGTTTGTCTTCCCTACTATTTCTACCCCTAAGATAAGCTCTGAACCAGGAAATTTATTCTTGATAATATCTCTTATCTCCTCACTAGCTCTATCTTTAGCCTCTTTGTCTAAAATTAAAGCAAGATCATACTCACCATATTCCCCTAATAAACCGCTGATAGTATCACCAAAATAATAATCTGCTAAATATCCTACTATAATTGAAATTAAAGAGACCAAAAAAATTGTAACAACTAAAAGTATCAAAATATCTTTTTTAAAATCAGAGTTTAGGAGAAACATTATATTCACTCCTACTTTATCTTTTTGTCTTTGCTAAGCTAAAAAGACAATTTTATATCAATCTACTATCATATTAGTTTTTCCTAATAACTCTAGATTATTAAAATTATTAAAATAATATATCTTTATGGTTATCTTGCGACACTTAAGTTTTAGCTACGGGTTTTAACCCGTAGTGCAACATGTTATCATCACCACAGGTTGAAACCTGTGGCTAGTAAATTTATCATTATAAAAAGTGTCGTATTATCTCTCCATTGTATAACTATATCCTTAAACATTATAGCAAAAAAAGAAAACAAACTCAAAAAATTTGTATATATATACGGCGAAAAAGAATCATTAGCCACAGTGTTTTAACCTGTGGCGATATTATGAGTTCTACAGAAGCTACGGGTTAAAATCCGTAGCTAATTG
>NZ_JBSQYM010000022.1:0-23913 GCF_055140805.1 Orenia sp. | reverse complement strand
TAACTCTCTCCTACCTTAGGAGAGAGAACTAAAACACATTTTTGTTCCCCTCTCCTGGTATGAGGAGAGGGGTTAGGGGTGAGGTTGGTTTTATATTTCATTCTAGAGTTGTTTATCTATATAACCTTAAATTAAGATTAACCTTATATCAAGCCGAGCAGATTTTCTGTTTGGCTTTTTTCTTTTTATTGCATATTTTTACCATGTGATTAATATAGTTAGGTAGAGGTGGTATCTATGGAAAATAAAATGAATAGAATTTTAAAACAGGATATCTTACCTGTACTAGCCCCTAAGCTGAGAGGGGTAATTAATCATATAGATGATAAACAAATAGATGATTTGATAGAGGTAAGGTTAAGAGTAGCAAAACCCTTAATCTTAGAGAGACGTCGAGGGGAATTAATAGTTGATAGTCAAGGTAATAGGATTAAAGATATTAAAGAGGGATATATGGTAACGATAAAGGATATTAAAGATACATTGAATCTAATGACTAGAAGTTCTCTCTTTACCTTAGAGGGTGAGATTAAATCAGGTTTTTTCACCTTGACAGGAGGGCATCGGGTAGGCTTAGTTGGTCAAGTAATTGCTGATGAGCAGGGGATTAAGAGAATTAAGCATATCTCAGCCTTAAATATTAGGGTTTGTCAAGAGATTATCGGTGCTGGGGATAAAGTAGTTAAAGAGATAGTAAGAGGAAGAAATGATATTTACAATACCTTAATTATCTCTCCACCTCGTTGTGGTAAGACAACTTTAATTAGGGACTTAACCCGCCAGTTGAGTGATGGGATTTCTGCTTTAAGATTTAATGGCTTGAAGATAGGGGTAGTCGATGAACGGTCTGAGATTGGAGGGGCATATCAAGGGGTAGCTCAGAATAGATTGGGAGTAAGGACAGATTTGTTAGATAGATGTCCCAAGGCTGAAGGGATGATGTTATTAATTAGATCCATGTCTCCTGATGTGATTGTTACCGACGAAATTGGTTCAGAAGAGGATGTTAAAGCTTTACAAGAAGCTATTAATGCAGGGGTGAGAATTATTACTACTGTTCATGGTAGTAGCTTAGATGAGTTAAAATTAAGACCAAGCTTAAAGGAGATTATAAGTAGTAATACCTTTCAAAGAATAATTATCTTAAGCCATCGGCAGGGAGCAGGTACAGTAGAGAAGATTATTAAGATATAAAGGAGATTAAAATGAAACTATTAGGTGCATTAATTATTATTATTAGTAGTACGACAATTGGATTTATTGTAGCTGGGCAATATCTTTTAAGGCCCAAACAGTTAAGGGAGTTACAGACTGCCTTACAGATGTTAGAGACTGAGATAAGCTATGGAGTTACTCCTCTACCAGATGCTTTTGCTAAATTGGCTACCAGTTTATCAGCGCCAATTTCAACAATCTTTCAAGTTGCACAAGAAGAATTAGATTCTGGAGTAATAGCAGAAGAAGCTTGGCAGAGAGCAGTTGCTGATACCTACAATCAAACAGCTCTGATATCAGAGGATATAGAAGTTTTATTAGACTTTGGTTATAACTTAGGGCAGACAAGTATCGATGATCAAGTTAAATATATGAATTTAGCCCAACATAAGCTAGATTCTCTATACCAAAAGGCCTCCACTGAAAAGGAGGAGAAGGTCAAGTTATGGAGATATTTAGGGGTATTAGTGGGGATGTTTCTTGCAATATTGATATTTTAATTTTAGTTTAAAACTTAATAGGGATAAATCAGTATTTTTCAAGTTGACAGTTGACGGTGTACAGTTTACAGTAGTTTACACAAAAAATTTGAGTGGTGTAACCATTGAGTTCACTATGGATTTAAATCCATAACTAGATAATAATTTAAACTTGGTATTACTTCTAATCACAAGGTTTGTTGTTGAACTAAAAATGTTATGTTCTAAAGAATTTAAAGGCTTTGAACTTAACTGTCAACTGTCCCTGCGAGTCTGAAGTACAAGACTCTTCGTGTAAGCCGCTGTCAACTATTAAGGTAGGAGGTTGGAAAATGGATATAGATTTAGTCTTTAAGATTGCAGGCTTAGGAATTTTAATCTCAGTCTTCAATATGGTACTAAAGCAGGCAGAGAAGGAAGAGCAAGCCCAGATGTTGACTTTAGTTGGTGTGATAATTGTACTGATGGTAATTATTCAGCTGATAAATCAATTATTTACCAATGTCCGTAGCATCTTTGGATTTTAGGAGGGGATATAGTGGAGATAATCCAGATTGTAGGTATAGGTATCATCGGTACTATCTTAGCTGTAGTAATCAAGCAATATAAACCTGAATTATCTTTGCTGTTGAGTATAGTGGTGGGGCTGATTATTCTACTTTTATTATTAAGTAGAATAGCAGTAATTATTGATGTGATGGAGAATTTAGCGACAAAAGCCAATGTGGATTTGATCTATTTCAAGACAATCCTAAAGGTAATAGCTGTTTCATACATAACTGAGTTTGCTTATAAAATTTGTGAAGATACTGGACAGCATAGTATAGCTATGAAGATACAATTAGCTGGTAGAATTTTTATTATGATTTTAGGTATTCCCATTATGCTAGCTATTTTAGAATCAGTAATGCAACTTTTACCATAAAGGCGTGATAATATGAAGAAGCTAATAATAGTGATATTTATACTGACTTTAATTTCACCACCTGTAGATGCTAATAATTCAGAGCAGGACTTATCAATTCAACCAGGAGAGATTATAGAGAAGCAGTTAGAGAAATTGAATCTAGCAGAGTTAAATCAAGAGGTTGAAAAATTGAATAAAGAGGTAGAAGAGTACCTTCCTCAGATAAGTGTTAAGGATATTATTAAATTATTCAGCAAAGATGGTTTTAGAATCAAGATAATAGAGATTAGTAAAGGGATATTTAAGTACTTTTTAGATGAGATTTGGGCAAATAGCAAACTGTTAGGTCAATTAATAGTTTTAGCTATGATGATAGCGGTCTTAAAGACCTTCCAGTCTAATGATTCAGCCCAGGTAAATAATTTAGCTAATGGGATAGTATATCTAGTATTGGTGATTATAGCTCTTAACTCCTTTAAAGTTGCCATAGGAATTGGTAAAGATACTATCAGGGATATGGTAGATATTATGCAAGCAATTTTGCCAATATTATTGTCTTTATTGGTTAGCATGGGAAATATAACCTCAGCAGCCTTATTTCATCCTATCAGTTTCTTGATAGTCAATAGCTTAAGTACTTTTATTATTAATATTCTCTTTCCACTTATATTTTTAGCTACTATTTTAGATATAGTAAATAATCTCTCTAATAATTTCAAGGTAACAGGTTTGGCTGGATTATTTAAGAAGGGAATTGTTAGCATGCTAGGTCTGATTACTACAATTTTTTTGGGAACCATTGTAGCCCAAGGGACTATCGCTACTGTCAGTGATGGGGTGACTATCCGTACTGCCAAATATTTAACAGGAAGCTTCATTCCAGTAGTAGGAGGCTTCTTATCAAGTACCTTAGATATGGTAATAGGTGGCTCACTATTAATTAAGAATGCTTTAGGAGTTTTTAGTGTGTTTATCATTATTGTATTTTGTTCCTTCTCAGTGATTAAGATTTTGGCTTTAGTCTTTATCTATAGATTATCAGCAGCATTAATTCAACCTATCAGTGATGATAAGATAGTTGATTGTCTTAATAGATTAGCCAATAATCTATTATATATCTTTGCATCAGTAGCTATTGTAGGGGTAATGTTTTTTGTAGTGATAATTATCATGGTAGGAGCAGCAAATTTTACTGTAATGATGAGGTGATTAAGTGGATTTTTTAACAGGTTGGATTAGAAATATAGTATTGATAATTATCTTTGCTAATTTCATCGAAATGCTATTACCAAATAATAATACCAAACGGGAAGTCAATATGGTGATTGGACTATTTATTATCTTAGTAATATTGAATCCAATAATTAATTTGCTAAATTATCAGTCAAATCTTTTTAGTTTCTTTAATATATTTAATTATAGTAAGCCATCTTTTGAACAAATAGTTCAAGAAGGTGAGAGATTAAAAGGAGATAATCGAGAAATAGTCGAGAATTATAAAAAAAGATTAAGCAAGCAGATTGAAGCATTGGTCAAGTTGAATTCAAATTTAGAAGATGTTGAGGCTGAGGTAAATTTTGATTCTAATAGTCAACTTCAAGGAGTATGTATTAAGGGAAAAGATACTAGAATCAAAAAGGTCAGTGTAGATTTGTCCAAGAATAATCCATCTCAAGATAATCAGGATAAACAGATTAGGGAATTAAAAGAGTTAATAGCCAGTTTTTATGGGATTGATATTGAGCAGATTACAGTAGATTTGAATTAATGTTTTCTATTATCTTAAAAGTGATACTATATAGAGATAGTGCGACACTTTATGTCGAGTGTGAGCTATGAGTGTGAGCGTGTGTAAAACTTCTTTTTATTGGGGTTTACTCACACTCACACACCCACTCACGCTAATTTTAAAAGTGTACACATTAATCGTTAAGATTTATATAAAAATTATAAAATAGATTAACTTGCACAAGAGAGGGGGAGGACTTATATGGATAATATTTTTGGAAAAGAAGGTTTTTTCAATAAATCACAGTTTAAATTTATCAGATATTTGGTAGTGTTGATTTTAGCAGGTGTTTTTTTAATGTTGTTGGGCGATTTCGGCAAAGACATCTCTGTCCCTAAGACCAAAGAATCGTCAGCTAGTAGTAAGAGAAGCTCAATAAACACAAGTGCTTCAAATATGGAAGAGGCCATTGAGATGAAGTTACAGAAGATGCTATCTCAAATTGAAGGTGTTGGAAAAGTTGATGTAGATATAACTTTGGACTCTGGTTCAGAGTATACCTATGCTAGAGATTATCAAGATTCTAAACAAGAGAGTTTAGAAGAGGACAATTCTGGAGGAAACCGTAAGACAATCCAATATGATAATAGGACTGAAGTAGTATTACTTAATAATAGTGGTGAGCAGGCTCCTTTGATAAAAAAGGAGGTCAAACCCCAAATTAGAGGGGTATTGGTAGTGGCAGAGGGAGCTGAAAATTCATATATCAAGGCAAAGTTATTAAGGGCAGTTAAGATAGGCTTAGGAGTACCTAGTTATAAGATAGTTATATTATCAAAAGAAAGGTAGTGATTTTAATGAAGATAGTTGGAATGATAACTAATCAAGAGTTAAAAAAAAGGGCAGGTTGGTTTTTGGTATTAATGTTGTGGGTAGGAATGGTAACAGCTGTAGTGATACATCGTAGTCCAGTATCAGATAGACATATTGCTGATATCTCTTCACAAGAGGGTTATGTACAGATAGAGGATGCAAAGGAGTCTGATAGCCAAATTATTAGTGAAGAACCAATTTTAAACAATGTAACAGCTAAAGAGGTGATCAATTTATCTAAAAGTGATAAAGATACTAAGAATAAAGGTAAAGACTTTTTTGTAGAATATAGAATTGATAGAGACCAAGCTCGTAGTGAGCAGATAAATCTTTTAAGAGAGATGATTAATAACCCTAATTCTGATAAAAGCTTGAAATCTAAGGCGCAGGAACGTTTGTTGACCTTAACGAATAATATAGAGAAGGAGATGGAGATTGAAAGCTTAGTTAGGGCAAGAGGATATGATGATGGAATTGCCTTTATTCATGACAACTCTATAGAACTAATTATCTGTACAAAAGCTTTAAAAAAGGAGGATGTAGCAAAGCTTGGTGATATTATTAAAAATAGTACCAATATCAATTTACAGAATATAACTATCATTGAGAAAAAACCTGAATGAATTGACAAAATATATGAAAGAAGGTATAATAACTAAATAAGATTAACAGTGCTCAGGTTATATTTGTTCGTTAACCTGAGTCTTTCTGTAATTAAGTCCAGTAATCAGTAATGAAGTAGATTAGCTATAGGCTAAGATCTAAAAAGCAACGGTATATTATTTTTTTGGCTACTAATTGCCAATAAATTTAACGCTTAAAAAGGAGTTAAATTGTAAATATAGAAATAATAGAATGAGTATTTAGGAGGGAGAAGAATGAAGAGAAGAGTGAGAATTACCGATACAACTTTAAGAGATGCTCATCAATCATTATGGGCAACAAGGATGAGAACTGAAGATATGTTACCTATTATCGGTAAGATGGATGAAGTTGGCTACAATGCTATGGAAGTTTGGGGCGGAGCTACTTTTGATGTTTGTATGCGTTATCTAAATGAAGACCCATGGGAGAGGCTTAGGCTATTAAATAGTTATATCCGTAAGACTCCATTACAGATGTTATTGAGAGGTCAGAATGTAGTGGGGTATAAACACTATCCCGATGATGTTGTTAGAGCATTTGTTGATAAAGCAGCGGAGAATGGAATAGATATCTTTAGAATCTTCGATGCTCTTAATGACGTGAGAAATATTGAGACAGCTATGAGTGCAGTTAAGGAGACTGGTAAGCATGCACAGGCCACAGTGGCATATACTGTCAGCCCTGTTCATACTATTGACCATTATGTAGAAACTGCAATGACATTAAGGGATATGGGTGCAGATTCTATATGTATTAAGGATATGGCTGGATTATTGACTCCTTATCGTGCTCATAATTTAGTGTCAGCACTCAAAGAGAAGATTAATCTTCCAATTGAGTTACATAGTCATTATATTGGAGGTATGGCGATTCCAACCTATTTGAAGGGTATTGAAGCAGGTGTAGATATTGTTGATACAGCTACTGCATCTTTAGCTTTTGGTTCCTCTCAGCCACCAGTTGAAACTATGACTGCTATTTTAAGAGAGACTGACTATGATACTGATTTGAATTTAGATTTATTATTTGAAATAGATAGTTATTGGGAAAGAGTAAGAAGACAGAAAGGATTTCCTAGAGGAGTTACTAGAATTACTGACATGCAAACATTCTCACACCAGGTACCAGGTGGAATGATATCTAATCTAGTATCTCAATTAGAGAAGCAAGAGGCTTTGGATAGAATCCATGATGTGTTAGAGGAGATACCAAAGGTAAGAGAGGATTTAGGTTTTCCTCCACTAGTAACACCAACTAGTCAAATTGTAGGTACTCAAGCGGTATTGAATATCTTATTAGGGGAAAGATATAAAGTAATTCCTGATGAGATTAAATCATATATTAAAGGGTATTATGGTAGACCACCAGCAGAGATCAATCCAGAGATTCAAAAGAGAGCAATTGGTGACGAAGAGCCAATTACTTGTCGTCCTGCTGATTTATTAGAGCCAATGTTGGATAATATAAAAGATGAAGTTACCCGTTATGCAGAAAAAGAAGAAGATTACTTATCTTATGCTCTATTCCCACAAGTGGGATTAAAATTCTTAAAAGAGAGAAAGAAAGAGAAAGATATCTTTGGAGAAACTGAGCCAGAAATTAATAGGGAGGAAGAAGACATGGAATTAAAAGACATTAAAGAATTGGTACAAATTTTAAATGAAACTGATATTTCGGAGATTAATCTAGAGAGTGATGGAACAAAGATTAGTATCAGAAAGGGAGGAAAAGTAGTAGCTCAAGAAGCTTCAGCAGTAGCTGCACCAGCTCCAATTGTAGAAGAGGTAAAATCTAATTCTACAGCTCAAGCACCAGTTGCTCAGCCAAAAGCTGAAGAAAAACCTGTTGTAGATGGAGAGAAGATAGAAGCTCCAATGGTAGGAACTTTCTATACATCACCTGCTCCAGATGCAGCTGCATTTGTTAAAGTTGGTGACGTTATTGATTCAGGAGATACTTTATGTATTATTGAAGCAATGAAGCTGATGAATGAGATTGAAGCAGAATTCAAATGTAAGATTGTAGATATTCTAGTAGAGGATGGAGAACCAATCGAGTATGGTCAACCTCTATTTATAGTTGAGCGAGTATAAGGGAGTTGGATATGATGTTTAAGAAGATACTTATAGCTAATCGTGGAGAGATTGCATTAAGAATTATCAGAGCTTGTCGAGATCTTGGTATTAAATCTGTGGCAGTCTATTCAGAGGCTGATAGAGATTCATTACATGTAAAGTATGCAGATGAAGCCTATTGTATTGGTCCAGCTGCCTCAAATAAGAGTTATTTGGATATACCTAGTTTAATCAGTGTGGCAGAAATTTCCCATGCTGATGCTATTCACCCAGGTTATGGATTCTTATCAGAGAATGCTCATTTTGCAGAAGTATGTGAAGAGTGTGGTTTTAAATTTATTGGACCTTCACCTGAACATATCAACAAGATGGGAGATAAATCTATAGCTCGTGAAACTATGATTAATGCTAAAGTACCAGTTGTTCCTGGTACTGAAGGAGCTATTGAAGATGCTGATCAAGCTGTTGAGATAGCTAAAGAGATTGGATATCCAGTTATCGTTAAGGCTTCTTTTGGTGGTGGAGGTCGTGGAATGAGAGTAGCTAATAATGAATCAGAATTGCTTAAAGCAATCCAAACAGCAAGTTCTGAAGCAAAAGCTGCTTTTGGAAATGCCGAAGTATATTTGGAGAAGTACGTTCAAAATCCACGCCATATTGAGTTTCAAATCTTAGCTGATGAACATGGTAATGTAGTTCATTTAGGTGAGCGTGACTGTTCTATTCAACGTCGCCATCAAAAGGTAATTGAAGAAGCTCCATCTCCAGCTATTGATCCTGAATTAAGACAGAGAATGGGAGATGCTGCTGTTAAAGCTGCTAAGGCTGTAGGTTATTATAATGCTGGTACAGTTGAGATGCTATTGGATAAGAATAATGATTTTTATTTTATAGAAATGAATACTCGTGTTCAAGTAGAGCATCCTGTAACTGAGATGGTAACAGGGATAGATATTGTTGGTGAACAGATTAGAATTGCTCAAGGAGAAGAATTAGGCTATTCTCAAGAGGATGTTATAATAGAAGGTGCTTCTATTGAATGTAGAATCAATGCTGAAGACCCTAGTAAAGACTTTAGACCTTCTCCAGGGAAGATAACAGAATATTTAGTTCCTGGTGGAATTGGGGTAAGAGTTGATAGTTGTGCTTATCCTGAGTATATGATACCTCCTTACTATGATTCTATGGTTGCTAAATTAATTACCTTTGGTAAAGACAGAGAAGAAGCTCGTAAGAGAATGTTAAGAGCTTTAGAGGAATATGAAATTGATGGTATTAAGACTACAATTCCATTCCATCAAGAAGTTTTAAATAATAACCACTTTATTAAAGGTCAATTTGATACAGGATTTATTGCTGAGCATATCATGAAACCAGAAGATAAGTAGTTTTAGGAGATTTCGTAATTATTAAATGCCTCTAGACTTCAGTATAGATATTGTAATAAATGAACAATATATAGTAACTTATACTAAATTGCTTTATTAAATTAGGTATATTGGTTAGAATGTATTCTAGCTAGATAATCTAGTTATATATTTGAATGTATTAGATTTTAATAAAGACAAGGAGGGGCAAATATGAGCGAAGTTGAAAATGGTGTAGGAAGTATTAAGATTGCTAATGAAGTTGTAGGAATCATTGCTGGTTTAGCTGCTACCGAAATTGAAGGTGTAGCAGGAATGAGTGGCGGTATAGCTGGTGGAATTGCTGATATATTAAGAAAGAATAATTTATCTAAAGGTGTTAGAGTGGAAGTTGGAGAGACTGAAGCTGCTGTAGATTTATATACAATTATGAAATATGGAGTAAAGATACCTGAGGTCTCTCGAGAGATTCAAGAGAATGTTAAGAGGTCAATTGAAAGTATGACAGGTTTGGATGTAGTAGAAGTTAATGTTCATGTTCAAGGTATTAGCTTTGAAGATGAAGAAGAAGATGATGATGAAGTTGAAGTAGAAGAAACAGAAGAAGTTGAAGTTCCTAGAGTAAGATAATTACTAGAAAAGCTAGCTCTTATTTAAGGGTTAGCTTCTCTTGTATTTCTGGTAATTTTTAATAATTAAAATATATATTAGAAATAATAATTAATTAATAAAACTTAGAATATTCATTACAGGTAATGAACAAAGGGGTCTGATATATGATTATATATCGATGCCAGTATACATAATAGGAGTATTGACTAAGAGGAATATTTTCTAAATATTGTTACTAAAAACTGCTACTTTAGAGAGGAGTTTAAAGATGACAGTTATTGATAAATTATTGATATTGTTGATTGATTTTATCACTATGGTTCTTTCTATCTTGTTAATTGGTATTTACTCAGGAATATTAGATATTAAAGCTTTAGTTGATAATTTTGAAAATTATCAAAAATATGCTACAGGTATAGAAGGCGTAGTTGTAGGGGTAGTTTTATTTTTGATCTCTATCAGGGTCTTACAACTATTTTTTAGAAAAAAGAAGGTGAAACAAGCTATAGTTGCTAGCAATGAATTAGGTGATGTAAATATCTCTTTAGATGCTATCAACAGTCTAGTTGTGGATATAGTTAAAGAAGAAGCTGTTACTAAAGATGTAGAATCTAGAATAAGGGTAAAAGAAGATGGTGTACATGTTTATCTGAATTTAGTTGTTAATAGTAAAGCTGTTATTCCTGAATTATCAGAACGCTTACAAGAGACATTAAAGGCTCGGGTAAGTGAGTCTACGGGAGTTAAGATAGCTAATGTACAGATTTTGATTAAAGAGATAAACAGAGAAGGAAGAATGAGATTAGACTAAAAGAGGGGTGTTTAATAGTGATTAATAAGGATAATTTAATGGAACTTTTAAACCTCTTAGATGATTATAAAGGTAGAGTTGTAGGACTTCTACTTGGTTTTATCATTGCTTTACTAATTATTAATTTTGGTATCATCTTATCAATCTTTATTATTATCTGTGTAGGAATAGGATATTATTTAGGAATGCGTTATGATAATAAACAGGATTTCAAAGATTTAATTAATGATATCCTGCCAAATAATGAATAATTATTATTAAGTCTATTAAAATTAGTTAACAATTTACCACCTGCTTAGTTAATGGGTGGTTTTTTAAATGAGAAGTTGAGTTTGAGTCTGAGTCTAAGATTAGGTCTAATTCTTAATTTTAGTTTTAATCTTAACTTTATACTTAAGCTTAATCTTAAATTTGGGGAGGAAATAATATGACTAGGGAATTAAACAGACATGAAGCAAGAGAAGTGGCAGTACAGTTGTTATATCAAATGGATATTAATCAAGAAAGTTTGGATAAGAATTTAGAGGTTTTAAAATCAGAACAGCCTGAATTGATATTAGAAGAGAGTTTTGTCTTGGAATTATTGGAGGGTACTTGTAAGAAATTAGAAGAGCTAGATAGTACAATTGATCAGAATGTTAGTGATTGGAAAGTAGATAGAATGGGTAAGGTAGATAGAAATATCATTAGATTGGCCATGTATGAGATGTTATTTAGAGATGATATTCCAGTAGCAGTTTCGATTAATGAGGCTGTAGAGTTAGCTAAGAGTTTTAGTGATGAGAAATCAGCCAATTTTATCAATGGTATTTTAGGTAAATTGGTCGATGTTTTAGAGTTAGGGATAAAAGAGGAGGAGTAGTTAAAGTTGATTTTAGGGATAGATACGAGTAACTATACAACTTCAGTTGCTTTAATGGCTCTAGAAGGCAGGTTGCTTAAACAAGTAAGAAAGAGGTTAAAGGTCGATTTAGGAGAGAGAGGATTACGCCAATCAGAGGCTCTATTCCAGCATGTTCAGCAATTACCAGCTTTGATTACTGAGGTTGCAGAAAATAGAAAGGATGATTTGACTAAGATAATAGTTAGTACTAAGCCTCGTCCTCAAGAAGGATCTTATATGCCAGTTTTTAAAGCAGGCTTTGGACATGCTAAGGTGTTAGCAAGTGTCTTAAATGTACCTTTGATTGAGACTTCTCATCAGGAGGGGCATTTGATGGCAGGTTTGTGGTCTGCAAAGATAAATCTACAGGAGTTTTTGGCTGTCCATCTATCTGGTGGTACTTCAGAGACATTAAAGGTCAAGAAGGATGATAATACTTTTGATATCAAGGAGTTAGGTTCGTCTTCAGACTTGCATGCTGGTCAATTTGTAGATAGAGTTGGTGTGGCACTAGGTTTGCCCTTTCCTGCAGGTCCTCAGCTAGAAGAATTAGCTACTAAAGGTAAACTGGGGAAAGTAAGTATTTCTTCTTCTGTACAAGGTTATCAGATGAGTTTTTCTGGACCGGCTTCAGCAGCTATGCGGTTGATCAAAGCAGGTGAAGATTCGGCAGATATCGCTTTAGCTGTGCAACAATGTATTGCTAATTCCTTGGAAAAGTCCTTAAAGAAGGCCATTGCTGAAGAAAGGTGTACAGATATTTTAATTGTCGGAGGTGTGGCAGCCAATCAGTACATCAGAGAGAGATTAAAAAAGAGATTAGAGCATCCAGCTGTAGGTGCTAAGCTATATTTTGCTGACCCTAAATGGAGTAGTGATAACGCAGTGGGTGTTGCAGCACTTGGAGTAGAAACAAATAATTAAAAGAAGATAGCCCAATTTATGATAAGCAGAAAATTCTGTTTCACGAAGAGTTTTGCTTTTTAAAACTCATAGGGGTATTGCTGCACTTGGATTAGAAGAGAAGTTATAGGATTATGTGTGCTGAAGTGGATAATTAAATTTTGATATTATGCTTATATAGAGATATTGCAATGTTTTGAGACTAACAATTTTAGAATGAAACAATAGAAAGGTAGTGTGACACTTTGTGTCGAGTGTGAGTGTGTGTAAAACTTCTTTTTATTGGGGTTTACTCACACTCACACTCACACACCCACTCACGCTCACGCTAATTTTAAAAGTATTGCAATATACCCATTAAATTATATTTTAGACTTGGAGATCTATACTTAGGCTCAAACTTAATTACTAATTTTATATAAAGGAGTTGGCTTTTGTTAAATCAAAAGTCAATTTTTTTATTTAAGTATAAGCAATTAATTAGGTTAAAATTATTGGAAAAGATTATCTAGTTATGATTGTTTTCTATCATGTTAGTGACCAATTCATCTAATTGATGTATAATTGAGGTTTTACTATTTGTTTTACTAAATTTATTATTTGTTCTAGTTAAAACTTCTTCAAAATTTTCTTGGTTATTTTTGAGTTTCTCTACAAGTTCAAGTAGAGTTTGATTTATTTCCTCAGAATTTGAATTAGTAGTTTGGATTGATGCTGATATCTCTGAAATATTTTCATTAATTGATTGATTCTCTTCTAGAATATTAGTGTATATTTTTTTTGAAAGGTTTAAATCATTATTGTTTTCCTTTATTAAATGATAATTTTCTTGGCTCATTTTTTTGGTTGTTGATACTTTATTCAATAGTTTATTACTACTACTATTAATTTCATCTAATGTCTTTTTTGTTTCATTGGATAGCTTTCTGATTTCGCTAGCTACAACTGCAAATCCTCTGCCAGCTTCACCTGCTCTGGAAGCTTCAATAGAAGCATTAAGGGCAAGTAAGTTGGTCTGTTCTGCTATCTTGTCTATTTTGGCTGCTTGTTCTATAGTCTTTTTACTTATTTCAATTAAATCATTAAATTCTTTTTTAAAAGAATTTATCATTTTAATATTTTGATTACTACTTGATAGTGTTCTTTCAATAATTTCAAAGCCTTCCTCTACTGCTTGAGAATTTTTGTCAACTTTTATAGAAGTAGATTCAATCTGCTCTGAAATAGATTCGATTGTTCTTTGAATATCCTTTGAATTCAATACTGTCTCATTTAGCGTTGTAATTTCATCATTTAATGAATTATTTAGTCCGTGAAAAGATATATTATTACTAGAATCAATAGAAGTAATCTCTTGATCTAATTTCTTTAAAAAATCACTGATTTCTTTTAAAGTAATCAATTCTTTATTAACTTTAGAATTATTTAATGATATTTGTATTTTTTCTAGAATATTCATCTATGATCTTCCTCCCTTATTTACTAAATCCCCTGTTACAAGCAATGCTAAGGTCTGATTTAAATGGAGATTATTTATCTGCTCACCATAACTTGTGAAACCACCAAAATTTTTGGTTAGTTTTCTTAAACTATCTATATATTTCTGTTCGATTCCATTCTCTTTAAACTGTAAAGTTCTAAGAATACAGTTAATAGAAAAGATACCTTCAATTTTCTTAAAATCTCGATTGATTTTAGATTTAGTCTCTTCTAAAACAGTTAACGGGTCTGTTGCCTTTAAGATACTAACATGGACTTTGTTATAAATTCTTGAATAAAAAGAGATGCTACCATCATTATTTATAGACTTAGGAGAAGAGATAAAGATATCATTTCCTATAATTCTACCTAAAGGATTTAAAAATATTTTCTCCTCTAAGTCACTTTCTCTTATTTCTAAAAGATCTGCATATCTTTTGGCAGCTGGCTTACCATCAAATTCATAAACTATCCGTTCTTTGACATTGGCTTTTGTTACTTGCATAATCTTCTTACTATCTTCAAAGATGTTCTCCTTATAAATTTTAAAGTTATTATCATTTATAAAAGCCAATACAGCTGCATCTTTATAAATTTTACCATTTATACTTACATAGGTAATTTTAAAAGCTAAATCATCTCCAGCAGATCCTCCTATTAAATTTGGAGGGTTATCAAATCTACTTTCAATTGTACTCAATGCCTTCTCTTCTCCAGCATTATGACCTGTGATTAATTGAATTATAAAGCCATTATCTCCTGTTTTACTCATCCCAGACTCTGCAATAGCTCTATCGATTTTATTGTAATGGAGAATAGGGGTTTTGCTAACATCTGGAATGACAGCAGTAGAGAATCTCTTTATCTGCTTAAAGACTAAAGCAACTAGAGAATGGTTGCTAAAGCCATTAGAGGATAATTCACCACTAGTAGTACAACCTAATAATTTGGTTTTAGGAAATTCTTTGAGAAATTCTTTATTTAATAAGTCAAAATCAAAGGCTTCCTTAGATGCAAAAAATATAATGAGCTTAGGATTGCTAACTGACTCTTTGTGTAGTTTATTGATTATACTCTGCTCACTTCCTGTTAGTTGATAGACTTTAAACATTGAATTTCCTCCTTAAGTTTATTTAAATTTATTTATCAAACTTCTTTGATAAAAGAATAACACTTCTTGTTAAATTATGTTATTGTACATATATTCAGATATTCCTGTAACAAATTCCATTAATTTATCTTTAAAATTAGCTTGATCTAAGTGTTGTCATTACTCAATTATTGTTGTATAATATATACAACAATCATAAAAGGAGGTATAGCTAATTATAATAGATGAACTACAAAAATTTAATTTTACAGAAATAGAGTCTAAAGTTTATCTAGAGTTGGTCAAGAATCCTAAATCTAATGGCTCTCAGTTGGCTAAAGTACTAAATCTACCAAGAACTTCAGTCTACTCAGCTTTGGATAACCTCTATCAAAGGGGCGCAGTCTTCTTATTAGCTAAGCAGAAGACTAAAACCTATGTAGCAGTTGCACCAATAGAGTTTTTGAGGAAGTTAAAAGATGACTATCTAAATACTGTTGATTATCTAGAAGAAGAGTTTAAGAAGATTGAGGTCAGAGAAGAGAATAGAAATTATATGAATATTGAGGGGAAAGAGAACTGCATCAAACAGGTAAAAGAGATGTTAAATGTTGCGACTAAAGAGGTCTATCTGAATACAAATTATAGTTTAGAGCTATTTATAGAAGAGTTAAAGGAGATAGAGGATAGAGAAGTTAGAGTAATCTTATTCTCCTTTGAAGAGTTAGATACACTTAACTTAGCAATAGATTTCTATCACCATAATAACAAGCAAGTCTGTTTAGAAGATAAGAGAATAATGCTAGTTGTAGATCAGAAGCAGGTATTAATCGCTAGTGAAGATAAGTCTGGAAATTTAGTAGGTACTTTTACTGAAAATCCTTTATTAGTATCTATCATATCTGAGCATATCCACCATGATATATATTTGTTAAAGCTACAAGAGAGGTATGGAGAGGATTTAATTGATAAGAATATAAAGTTGAATAGTATCTTTGAAAGAAGTTCAATGATTTGTAGTAAGGATTAAAGGAGGAAAATAATGTTAATTAGGGAATTTGGAAATACAGGGTTAAAGACTTCAATCTTAGGCTTTGGTGCTGGGCATATTGGCTCACCAGAGCAATCAGAGAAGGATGTAGAGAGAATTCTAAATTCAGTAGTTGATAATGGAGTTACTTTAATAGATACAGCACGGGGATATAATCTATCTGAAGAGAGAATTGGAAAGTATTTAGCTCATAGAAGGGATGAATATATCTTATCTACCAAGGTAGGCTATGATATAGCAGGTTATCAAGATTGGACTTATGACTGTATCATTGCAGGGATTGATAAAGCTTTAAAGAGATTGAATACTGATTATATTGATATTGTCCATCTACATTCTTGCTCCTTGGATATACTAAAAAGAGGAGGTGTAATTGAAGCGTTACATAAAGCTAAAAAGCAAGGAAAGATTAGAGTAGCAGCTTATTCTGGAGAGAATGAAGCTTTAGATTTTGCTGTAAGTTCTGGAGCTTTTGATAGTATTCAGAGCTCTATTAATATTTGTGATCAACGAATTATAGATACTCAATTAGCAGATGCTAAAAATAAACATATGGGGGTTATTGCCAAAAGACCTATTGCTAATGCTCCTTGGAAGTTTGATGAAAGACCAGTAGGACATTATGCAGAGGTTTATTGGGAAAGACTAAAGAAGATGAGTTTTGATACTCAGGGATTAAATCTACACGAGATTGCCTTGCGATTTACAGCCTATCTTGAAGGGGTACATAGCTGTATTGTTGGAACATCTAATCTTGAACATCTACAAGAGAATATAGAGCTGATTAATAAAGGTGCTTTACCAGCTGAATTAGTTAAAGGGATTAGAGAAAGTTTTAAAGTAAATGATGATAATTGGATAGGGCAGGTTTGACAGTTGACAGTTGACAGTTGACAGTTGACAGTTGATAGTTGATAGTTGATAGTGAGATTTGTTAATTATTTTACAAATTACTACACTCAATAGGAGGAGTTAGTTATGGATAGAGTTAAGCTAAGTGATACATTAGAGATATCAAGGATTGTACACGGACATTGGCGTTTGGCAGATTGGGATATGTCTAAAAAAGAGATTATTAAGTTGGTGGAAGAATGTCTAGAGTTGGGGATAACCACCTTTGACCATGCAGATATCTATGGTGATTATAGTTGTGAAGCTATCTTTGGAGAGGCTTTAAGCCTAAAGCCTAAGTTGAGGGATGAAATTGAGCTAGTAACTAAGTGTGGAATTAAGTTAATCTCTGAAAATCGTCCTGAACACAAGGTTAAGTCTTATGATACCAGTAAGGAACATATTAGAAAATCTGTGGAGAATTCTTTAAGAAATTTTAAGACAGATTATATAGATTTGCTATTGATTCATCGCCCTGACCCTTTTATGGATGCCGACCAAGTAGCAGAGGTATTTACAGAGTTAAAAGAAGAGGGTAAGGTGTTAAACTTTGGAGTCTCTAACTTCAAAGCCCATCAATTTAATCTATTGAGCGCTCGCTTAGATTTTCCTTTAGTGACTAATCAGATTGAGCTGTCGGTAATGGAGTTAGAGAATATAGAGGATGGGACATTAGATTACTGTCAAGAGAAGAGAGTTGCTCCAATGGCCTGGTCGCCAATGGCAGGGGGCAGGGTCTTTACTTCTCAAGATGAAAAAGCTATTAGAGTCAGAGCGACTTTAGAGCAGATAGCTAAGGAAGTCAATGCTAAGTCTATTGACCAAGTAATGTATGCTTGGTTATTAAAGCATCCAGCTAAGATAATCCCTATTGTGGGAAGTGGAAAGATAAAGCGGGTCAAAAGTGCTGTTGCAGCTATTGAAATAGAGCTGAGTAGGGAGCAATGGTTTGAAATTTTACAGAGCTCCATGGGTCATGAGGTACCTTAAATATTTTTAGCTTTTTACTAGATGATAAGCTGATATTAATAATTATTAAGTTATAGTTAGCCAATTTTATTTTAAAGTTGGCTGACTATATAGATTTCAAAGTCTAAAGTGAAGATTAATAGATATATTGGGACAGTTTAAATTTAGCTACGGGTTTTAACCCGTAGTGTAACATGTTATCACCACCACAGGTTAAAACCTGTGGCTAGTAAATTTATCATTATAAAAACCTTCCCATTATCATTCTATAACGATATTTTTTGAATTTCACTTTAAAGTCGCCTGACCATAATTTAACAATTAACAGATAATAATTATTAAAGAATGATAAATAAAGTTGGTTGTTACTTTAAATCAGATAGAAAAGCCAGATATTTTTTAATTTTTTATATAATATTGCACCATATTACCACTTATGTTATAATATAATTGTTAAAATAATAACATTAGGGGTGATGAGATGAGTACATTTTTGATTCCAAGAAATATTGAATTTGGTGAGAATGCTTTAGAGGTTTTGAAAGGATTAGAAGGAGAGAAAGCTGTTTTAGTTACAGGTGGAAGTTCAATGAAGAGATTTGGTTTTTTAGACCAAGCAGTAGATTATTTAAAAGAAGCTGGTATTGAGTCTAAGATAGTTGATGGAGTAGAGCCTAATCCATCAGTTAAGACTGTAATCAGAGGAAAAGAAGAGATGTTAGACTTTAATCCTGATTGGATTATTGCTATAGGTGGAGGTTCAGCTTTAGATGCTGCTAAGATTATGTGGGCATTTTATGAGCATCCAGATTTAGAGTTTGAAGATATTATTGAAGTAGCTTCTATGCCTAAATTAAGAAATAAGGCTAAATTTATTGCAATCCCTTCTACTAGTGGAACAGCATCTGAGATTACAGCTTTCTCTGTTATTACAGATACAGAAAATAAGATTAAATATCCAATTGTATCTGCTGAGATTGTACCAGATATAGCAATCGTTGACCCTAAAATTCCTGCTACAATGCCAGCACATATTACAGCTAATACTGGAATGGATGTTTTGGCACATGCAGTTGAAGCCTTTGTATCCACTGCAGCTAGTGACTATAGTGATGCTTTAGCATTAAAAGCAATCGAGATGGTATTTGAGTACTTACCTAAGGCTGTTAGTAATGGTGATGATATGGTAGCTAGAGAGAAGATGCATAATGCTTCTACAATGGCAGGAATGGCTTTCTCTAATGCATCTTTAGGAATTGTACATAGTTTGGCTCATAAGATTGGTGGAGAATTACATGTTACTCATGGTTTAGCCAATGCTATATTACTTCCATATGTTATAGAATTTAACTATGAAGCTGCTAAAGAGAAGTTTGCAATAGTCGAAAAGACATTAGGTATAGATAGTTTAGCAGATGCTGTTAGAGAATTAAATAAAAAATTAGATATAGTACCTTCATTTAAAGCAATAGACTGGTTAGACTATACAGAGAAGGATTTTGAAAATATATTAGATAGAATGTCAGAAAATGCTCATCAGGATCCATGTACATTAACTAATCCACAAGAACCTACTGTTGAAGATATGAAACAGATTTATACTGACTCTTTCTATGGAAATTAATCAAGACAAGCTTAGAAAGCAATAGACTGAAAAATAAAATATTTTACTTGAAATCATCTAAAGCCACGGGATTAAATTCCGTGGCATTAATATTAAATGAGTAGATGAAAATTATTCCTGTAAAATAAAGGTGTCTTTATAGAATGAGATTACGACACTTTCGTGTGAGTTTACAGTGTACAGTTAACAGTTGACAGTTAGTTAAGTTCTTTAAAAGCGAAAAGAATTATTGTTTGAACGGAGCAAAAATTGATATGGAATTTAGAGTATAATTAGGTTTAAATTAAAGAGATAATAATTGATAATCTTTATTATTTTGATTGTGTAGTGAGTTTTAATTCTTTTCTAGACTTTTTGCTTACTTTTGGGGCAATGCCAAAAGTAAGGCGCCCTTAGGCGCAACCTAAGAAATTTGTCTACTTTTTAAAAGTAAAGTGTCACAATATCTCCATAAAATTTTATTTTAAATTCAAAGATTGATAACTTAAAAGGTCTAAGCTATTTTAATAGCTCAGAAGATATCTAAGTATTTATTCAAGAAAAGTTGATTTTAGCAACTAAATTGATATAATTATAATAATTAGTTTTATGTTTTTAGGCAATTTACTATTACTAATTAGAAAAATCTATATAAATTAGGGGGAGAGTACAAGTGTATAAGATATTAGAAAAAGAAGTCTTGGCACCTCAGATAACTAAATTTAAAGTTTTAGCACCAAATGTAGCAGCTAAAGCTCAGCCAGGACATTTCTTAATTGTTAGAGTAGATGAGCAGGCAGAGAGAATACCGTTAACTATTGCTGACTATGATCGCCAAGAGGGCAGTGTTACAATTATTGTACAAGAGGTTGGTTATAGTAGTGAAGAGATTTGTAAGTTAGAAGCTGGAGATAGCTTCTTAGATTTGGTAGGTCCTTTGGGAGAACATATTGAGACTGAAAATTATAAGAAGGTTGTTTGTGTTGCAGGTGGTTTAGGTGCAGCACCACTATACCCTAAAGCAAAATCTTTAAGTGAAGAGGGGACAGAAGTTATTACTATCCTAGGGGCTAGAACGGAAGAGTTGATAATTTTAGAAGATGACTTTGCTGAATTGAGTCAGCAATTATATATAAGTACTGATGATGGTTCTAAAGGTCATCAGGGTTTTGTGACTGATGTTTTAAAGGAAGTCTTAGAAGAGAATGATGATATAGATTTAGTAATAACTATTGGTCCAATGATTATGATGAAGTTTGTGTCAGAGTTAACTAAAGAATATGGAGTCAATACAATGGTGAGCTTAAATTCATTGATGGTTGATGGTACTGGTATGTGTGGAGGTTGTCGTGTGACTGTTGGTGGAGAGACCAAGTTTGCTTGTGTTGATGGCCCAGCCTTTGATGGGCATTTGGTAGATTTTGATGAACAATTAAGGAGACAGAAGTTTTATAGTGACCATGAAAAATTAGCCCATGGTCATAATATTGGAGGTGAAGGTTGCCGTGTCAAAGCAAACTAAGAAGACGAAGATGCCAGAACAGGATCCCAAGCAAAGAGTTAATAACTTTGGTGAGGTGTCATTAGGTTATTCTGCAGAAGATGCGATCAATGAGGCCAAGCGTTGTCTCCAATGTAAGAATCCACTTTGTATGCAGGGGTGTCCAGTTGAGGTTGATATTCCTGACTTTATCGCTTTGGTAGCAGAAGAAAAATTTATTGAAGCTGCAAAAAAATTAAAAGAAAAGAATAACTTGCCTGCTGTCTGTGGTCGGGTTTGTCCTCAAGAAGAACAATGTGAATCTAAATGTATATTAGGAATCAAAGGTGAGCCAGTAGCTATTGGTCGTTTAGAGCGTTTTGTGGCTGACTATGTTAGAGATAAAGAAGAGGTTGAACCAGTATCTAATCCAAAAGAAGAAAAGGTTGCAGTTATTGGAGCAGGTCCTGCTGGGCTGACTGCAGCAGCAGATTTAGCTAAGATGGGCTATCAAGTGACTATCTTTGAAGCCTTCCATGAGGTTGGAGGAGTGTTGACCTATGGTATTCCAGAGTTTAGATTACCTAAAGCAATTGTTAAAGATGAGGTAGAGAAGATTAAAGAGCTGGGAGTGGAGATCAAACTTAACCATGTTATCGGTAAGATTAAAGGTGTAGATGAACTCTTTGAAGAGGGCTATGAGGCTGTATTTGTAGGAACTGGAGCAGGGCTTCCTCGTTTCCTAGGTCTGGAGGGAGAGAATTTAAATGGGGTTTATTCAGCAAATGAATTTTTAACTAGAGTTAATCTAATGAAAGCCTATCGTTTCCCTGAATACAAGACTCCTGTCTATGTAGGTAAACGGGTGGCAGTAATTGGAGCAGGAAATGTGGCTATGGATGCTGCTAGAACTGCATTAAGGTTAGGGGCTGAAGAGTCTATGATCGTTTATCGACGAGCTAGAGAGCAGATGCCTGCTAGAGCAGAAGAGATTCATCATGCAGAAGAGGAAGGAATTCAGTTCAAACTGCTCAATAATCCAACCAGAATCTTAGGTAATGAAGAGGGTTTTGTAACTGGAATGGAATGTATCAAGATGGAGTTAGGTGAGCCTGATGATTCAGGCAGAAGAAGACCAGTTCCAATTGAAGGATCTGAATGGGTGATGGATGTAGATACTGTGATTATGGCTATCGGTCAGAGTCCGAATCCTATTTTATTAAAAGACTCTCCTGAGATTGAAACCACTAAGTGGGGGACAATTGCAGCTGATGAAGATACTGGTGAGACCAGTAAAGCAGGAGTCTTTGCTGGAGGAGATACAGTTACAGGAGCTGCTACAGTGATTTTAGCTATGGGTGCTGGTAAAAAGGCTGCCAGAGCGATTGATGAATATATATCAAATAAAAATTAGTGTTTTTAATAATATTAAAACTACTAAATAGATTTATTAAAAAATATAATAAAACTAAGGAGTAGATAAAATGTTAAAAGTAACGAGGGCACCATCAAGATATGTTCAAGGAAAAGATGCTTTATTAAATTTAAAGGAGCATGTATCTACACTAGGGAATTCTTTTCTAATTATTTCTAGTAAAACAGCAATGAAAGTTACAAAACAAAAAGTAAAAGATAGTTTTGAAGGTACTGATACAACTCTTTTATTTGACTTATTTACTGGACTTTCTAGCATGACAGAGATAAATAGAATTAGAGAAATTGTTAAAGAAAATAACATTGAAGTTATTGTTGGTATAGGTGGAGGTAGTACATTAGATACAGTTAAAGCTGTTGCTTATTATGAAAATTTACCTATTGTTATTTGTCCAACAGTAACTGCTACTGATGCTCCTTGTACAGCATTATCAGTTATTTATACAGATGAAGGAAACTTTGAAAAATATTTATTTTACCCAACTAATCCAGATGTAGTTATTGTTGATACTACAGTTGTAGCTGGTGCTCCAGCTAGATTCCTTGTAGCAGGTATGGGGGATGCATTGGGAACATACTTTGAAGCAAGAGCATGTTATAAAAATAATGCAGATAATCTTGTAGCTGGTAAAGTTTCTGAAGCTGGATTAGCTTTATCTAAGTTATGTTATGAAACATTATTAAGTGATGGGTATAAAGCAAAATGTTCAGCAGAGTTAGGAGTAGTTACTGAAGCACTTGAAAAAGTTGTTGAAGCAACAACATATTTAAGTGGTGTAGGTGCAGAAAATGGTGGATTAGCTGCTGCTCACTCAATTTATAATGGATTTACTGTACTTCCACAAAGTGAACAATTTATGCATGGTCAAGTAGTTGCTTTTGGTACATTAGTTCAATTGATGCTTGAAAATAGTGATATGGAAGAGATAGAAGAAGTTATTAACTTCTGCTTAAGTGTAGGTCTTCCTGTTACAATGGAACAAATGGGCTTAGGAGATCTTTCTAATGATGAAGTAATGAAAGCTGCTACTGTTGCATGTGCTAAAGGAGAAACAATTCATAACATGACTGGTGATATTACACCTGAAGCTCTTTATAGTGCAATATTAGCTACTGACCAATTAGGAAAAAGGTATACTAAATAAATTAGTAAGAAATTTAATTTATTAATTTGTGTGATTTTAAGAACTGATATTATAATAGAATATTATTTACAGCATCTATGTATACATATAGGTGTCCAACTTTAAAGTGTAATAAAAGACTAAAGATCAAAAGCTAAAGATTAGCAACGAATTAACACGAATTAAAGATTAATTATGGATCTATGTCAATATCTTAGACACAAAAAATCGAATTTTTCATGCTATATTTTTAGCTTTAATTTCACATTCTTCTGGAGTCATATAATTAATAC
>NZ_JBSQYM010000021.1:0-24725 GCF_055140805.1 Orenia sp. | reverse complement strand
TAAAAGACTGTTTAGCCACGAATTGCACGAATGAAACACGAATAAAAATCAAAAGATTAATTATACTTTAGTGTTTAAAATGAATTTGAACTATTCGTGGAGATTAGTGAGATTCGTGGCAAAAAATATTTTTTTGAATTTTTAATTTTTATTTCCTCATAGAATTAAGAGTAATTGGTATAATAACTGATAAATTTGAATAAGTGAGGGAAAAATTATGAATAAAATAATTTATAAAGATTTATCTTATCAAATTGTAGGATTAGCTATGGAGGTTTATAATGAATTAGGATATGGATTTCTGGAAAAAGTTTATGAAAATGCTTTAATATTATTATTTCGACAAAGTGGTTTAGAAGTTAAACAGCAGTATCCTATAAAAGTTGATTTTAGGGGACAGGTTGTTGGAGAGTATATAGCCGATATTTTTGTCGAGGACAAAATTATATTAGAATTAAAGACAGTGGATAAAATAGCTAATATTCATAAAAGCCAAGTATTAAACTATTTGAGAGCTACAAATATAAAATTAGGTATACTTTTAAATTTTTCTAAGAAGAAGTTAGAATATGAGAGGTTTATAATATAAATTATAAATACAATATTTAAAATAGGTTTTGAATTGATTCGTGAAAATTTGTGGGATTCGTGTCAAAAGATAATTATTTCAATCTTTTTATTATTAATTGTAAATTGAACTCAAGCAATTTATTGATAATAAAAAAAGAGTAGGTTATAATAAGACTAACATAAGGAAGAATATGGAGGTCTAAGTCATGAAAGAATTTAATGTAACCGGTACTTGTATCCCTGAAAAACATTATATGGTTGATATCTCAAATAAATTAGAGCAGATAGAGAAGCTAGTAGCAGAAGGAAGTTACTTTACAATCAATAGACCAAGGCAATATGGAAAGACAACGACTATGTATCTTTTATCTAAAAAATTAAATAAGGAAGACTATCTAGTGCTTAGAATTAGTTTTGAAGGTTTTGATAAAGAGATATATAAAGATCAACAGTTATTTATAGAAGAATTTTTATTAACATTAGTTGATAAATTAGAGTTGGAAGAGGAAGAAGAACTGATTAAGATTATAGAACAGAATTTAAGTATAACTACTAATATGCGTAGGTTAGCAAGATTAATAACTAAATTAGCTAAAGAAGAGAAGAGAAAGCTGGTATTAATGATAGATGAGGTAGATAAAAGTAGTGATAATCAATTGTTTTTGGATTTTCTAGGAATGTTAAGAAGTAAGTATCTTGCTAGCAATGAAGGAGAAGACTATACCTTTCATAGTATAATTTTAGCAGGGGTTTATGATGTTAAGAATCTAAAGCTTAAATTAAGACCCGATGATGAACAAAAATATAATAGCCCTTGGAATATAGCAGTAGAGTTTGATGTAGAGATGAGCTTCAATCCAGCAGAGATAGCTACAATGCTAGAAGAATATCAAGAAGATAAGAATGTTAACTTCAATGTAGATAAGATTGCTCAGAAGATATACTATTATAGCTCTGGACATCCTTATTTAGTTAGTAAGTTAGCTAAGATAATGGATGAAGAGATAATTTTAGAGAAAGATCAGAAAGAGTGGAATTTAAAGGGTTTAGAACTAGCTATAAAGAGAATCCTAGAAGGAGAGAGTGTCAATTTCGAAAGTCTGATCAAGAATCTAGAAAATAATAAAAAATTATATGAATTGGTTTATAAAATAATTATGGAAGGTGAAAGGATAACTTATAACTTCTATAATCCTATTATAAACTTGGGAGAACTGTATGGTATCTTTAAAAATAATAGTGGTAGAGTAGAGGTTCATAATAAAATCTATGAACAAGCTATTTATGATTACATGAGTTCAAAACTGGAAACTAACCTAAATATGACAACCTATAACTTTAGAGAGAATTTTATCACAGTAGAGGGTTATTTAGATTTTAAGAAGGTACTAAAGAAATTTCAACTTTTTATTAAAGAACAATATAGTGATAAAGATCGAGAATTTTTAGAAAGAAATGGACGTTTGATTTTTTTAGCTTTTATTAAGCCTATTATTAATGGTAGAGGATTTGACTTTAAAGAAGTACAGACCTCTCAAGAGAAGAGATTAGATGTAGTAGTTACTTATCTTGATAGAAAATATATAGTAGAGTTAAAGATTTGGCGTGGAGAGCAATATCATCAGGAAGGATTAATTCAATTAGTAGATTATCTGGATAAACAGAGTGTAGAAAAGGGATATCTAATCAGCTTTAATTTTAACCAGAATAAAGAATATAAAGAAGAAATGGTTGAAAAGAATGGTAAAGAGATCTTTGCAATCTGGGTATAATTCAGTTTACAGTTGACAGTGGTTTACACGAAGAGTCATCTTTTCCGACTCGTAGGTACGGTTTACAGTTAAGAACTTGAAAATCAAAAGAAAATATTAGACATAGGCTTACACAGACAAGCGAGGGGAAAGTTACAGGTTTATACTTGTAGCTCTTATTTTTATTAGTGAAGAAAGATTAGAAGATGAAAGAATAGTTTAGCCACGAATTACACGAATGAAACACGAATAAAAATCAAAATATTAATTATACTTTAGTGTTTAAAATGAATTTGAACTATTCGTGGAGATTCGAGAGATTCGTGGCAAAAAACAGTCTTTTAATTTTTATTTTCTCATAGTTCTCTTTCTCTTTGTTTTCCAATATAGTTTGAAGCTCATAAAAATCAATGGTATAATAGTGACAGAATAGCTTGAAAATAATAATATGTACTATCAGGTATTAAAATATTATTTAAGAGAGGTGTAAGAATATGAGAAAGATATCCTTTCAAAAACATAATATAAAGAGGCAAAATGCTAAAGCTGTTTTTTTAAATATAAAAGATAGTTTAGAAAATAAAAAAAGTAAGAGTCTAAGAGAAAGAGATAGAGACAAACAACTTTTACTATTTAAATTGGCTAAGGACAAACAGCAGAAGACTTTTAAAAAGGTTGGAAAGAGAAAATATAAAGTCCTTTCTTAAGGGGTAATAAATTATGAAAATGGAGATACTAAAAAAAAGAATCAGGAAGACTATTGGAGCTAATAAAGATAAATTACTAATGCGTATAGAGATTGTTGCTATTATTACAGAAGCTTTGAAGGTATTAAAAGTAAGACCGATTATTGTTGGTGGGCAAGCAGTGGAGTTTTATACTTCTGGTGGCTATGCAACTATGGATATTGATATGCTTTGTGGAGCATCTATCGCTGAAATAGATCAGGTATTAAAGCCATTAGGGTTTAGGAAAGAAGGGAAGTATTGGACTATAGAAAATACTGATATAGCTATAGAGGTGCCTTCGGGACCATTAGCAGGTAGCTGGGACAAGATAGCTGAAGTACAGATTGATAAAGAATTAAGTGCATATATTATCGGAATTGAGGACATAATTATTGACCGGTTAAATAGATATAAATATTGGAAGGAATACTCAGATAAAGAATGGATCATAGGAATGATGATAATTAATTATACAGAGATTGATTGGGATTATGTCTATGAAAAGTCTAAACAAGAGAGAACTACAGAAGAATTAATAGAATTTAAAAAGATAGTCGAAGAAAATATAAAAAAACTTGATAGCCAAGAATAAGAGTTGCGAGTTTATACTTGTAGCTCTTATTTTTATTAGTGAAGAAAGATTAGAAGATGAAAGAATAGTTTAGCCACGAATTACACGAATGAAACACAGAATTTAGTTTATTGTTTGAAATGGTTTTGAATTGATTCGTGAAGATTAGTGGGATTCGTGGCTGAAAAATTTTATTAGGTCTTAGTAATTGCTTCTTAAATTTGTGAGTATCTGCAGTTGAATAATCCCTTAATATTTTATCATCTTTCTCCATATACTAAAGCTAAAATTACAGTATTATGGAGGTATTTATGAACAAGCTTAAGGTTATGTCTATCTTTGGTACACGGCCAGAAGCAATTAAAATGGCGCCTGTGATTAAAGAGTTAGAGAAGAGAGAAGAGATAGAATCAATTGTAGCAATAACAGCTCAGCATCGGGAGATGTTAGATCAAGTGCTAACTTTATTTAATATTAGAGCGGATTATGATTTGGATATTATGCAAGCAGGTCAGAGTTTATCTGAGATGACTGCCAGAATATTAAAGGGCTCAGAGGAGATTATTATCAAAGAGAAACCTGATTTAGTCTTAGTCCATGGTGATACTACTACTAGCTTTGTGGCAGCTTTAGCAAGCTTTTATCAGCAAGTATCAATTGCACATATAGAAGCAGGCTTACGGAGTTATGATAGATATTCTCCTTACCCTGAGGAAGTTAATCGCCATTTGATAGGGGGATTGGCTAATTTTCATTTTGCCCCTACTTATGGTGCTAAGGAGAATCTACTAAGAGAGAATATTAGTGAAGAGAATATATATATTAGTGGCAATACAGTGATTGATTCTTTACTGAGTGTTGTGGATGAAGGCTATAGCTTTGATAATAAGCAATTGAATCAGATTGATTTTAACAATAAGAAGGTGATTCTTTTAACAACTCACCGTAGAGAGAATTTAACTGGTGGGCTTAGAAATGTTTTCGGTGCAGTTTATGATTTAACCTTAGCTAATTCTGAATTAGAGTTTATCTTTCCTATGCACCTTAATCCTAAGGTCAGAGAGGTAGCTATTGATATTTTAGGCGGTTTAGAAAGAGTACATTTGATAGAGCCCTTGTCATATAAAGAATTTGCTAATTTGATGGCAAAGGTCTATCTAATTATGACTGACTCTGGAGGCATCCAAGAAGAGGCTCCAAGTTTGGGAAAGCCAGTTTTAGTATTGCGAGATACCACAGAAAGACCTGAGGCAATAGCAGCAGGTACTGTTAAGTTGATTGGGACAGATCAGGATGAGGTTAGCTATGTAGTCAATAGCCTAATTAATAATGAAGAAAAGTATAGCCAAATGGCTAATGCCATTAATCCTTATGGAGATGGTCGAGCTAGTAGAAGGATTGTGGAGATGATTCTGTATTACTTTGGCTATAGCAATGAAAAAATAGAAGAATTTATTGGTGAAGAAGAGAGGATTTTGGAGATGAATCTTTAATTAATATAGTGAGTAGTTGAAAATTGGTAATTAGTTATGATTAATTAAATTGAAATTATGATACTGACTATTGTAAGTATGAAGATATAGATAGTGACAGTTAAAATGTTTGATAATAAAATCTTTTGTATTAATATCTGGCTAATTATTTGATTTCTTTAGTTATCTAACTATCAAATATAGATTTCCAAGTCTAAAGTAAAACCTAAGACTAAAGTTCAAAAGCTAAAGATTAGCAACGAATTAACACGAATCTTACAAATTAAAGAGCAAAGGATTAATTAATATTTTAAATTATTTGCTCTCATTCGTGTAGATTCGTGAGATTCGTTGCTGAAAGTTATCTTTTAAGTTTTTGGTTAGGAAGTTAGATGTATTGAATTAGTAGAATATTTAAATTACATTATAGAGTTGTTTATCTATATTAACTGTCAACTATCAACTATCAACTAAAAAAAGGAGTGAGTTGATGAAAGTAAGAAAAGCAGTAATTCCAGCAGCAGGTTTAGGAACTAGATTTTTACCAGCTACCAAGGCACAGCCTAAGGAGATGCTACCGATAGTAGATAAACCTACGATTCAGTATATTGTTGAAGAGGCAGTTGAATCTGGAATTGAGGACTTGATAATTATAACTGGAAAGCATAAGCGCGCTATAGAGGACCATTTTGATAGAAATTTAGAGTTAGAGATGGCTTTAGAGGCTAAGGGAAAGAAGGAGCTATTAGAGACTGTTAAGGATATCTCAGATTTGATCAATGTTCATTATGTAAGACAAAAAGAGACTAAAGGATTAGGACATGCTATTTTATGTGCTAAGACCTTTATAGGTAATGAGCCTTTTGCAGTTTTATTAGGTGATGATATTGTCAATGCTGATAAGCCTGTAACCAAACAATTGATTGAAGAGTTTGAAGAGAAAGAGTCTACTATTATCGGAGTACAGGAAGTACCTAATAATTTGGTACATAAGTATGGAATTGTAGATTACTCAGAACAATATGATGATCTCTATAAAGTTAGAGCATTAGTGGAGAAGCCTAATTTAGAGGATGCACCTTCTAATATTGCAATTTTAGGAAGATATATCATTACACCAGAAATATTCAACATATTAGAGAATACTCCACCAGGTAAAGGTAATGAGATTCAATTAACCGATGCCTTACAGAGTCTGATGAATAAAGAAGAGGTTTATGCAAAGGTCTTTAGTGGAAAGAGATATGATATAGGAAATAAATTAGGATTTTTAGAGGCTACTATTGAATTTGCTATGGGGCGCGAAGATATCAAAGATGAATTTAAGGAATATTTGAATAAGTTTTTTAAAGAGAATAAAGAGATATTTGAATAAATTTAGTTAAGAAGTCAGCTTTTGAGCTGGCTTTTTTCTTTTAAGACCTACATAGCTTTTTTTGTTACCAATAATTATTCATTGTTATACTAGGCTGAGCACGTTATAATTAAGAGTACAGACACCTAAAAAGAACTGCAAATGAAAGGTGTGGTATTATGTGGGGTAAATTAGAAGAAAAATATTTTAAAGTTACAGCAATAGGGATAGTCTTATTATCACTTATAAGCTCTGGGATATTTGCTTATTATAGTCATCCAAGTCAGCAAGAGGCTAAAAAAATTCAGGATAATCAAGTTAGCTATGATTTAGAGAAGTTATTGGATGAAGCAAGAAATTTATACTATCAGGGAGAGTATAAAGCTAGTATAGATAAGTATAAGCAAATTTTAGACTATGAAGATAATAAGATTGCAAGAAAAAATTTAGCATCAGTTTATGAAACTTTAGGTGAATATAATTTAGCTGTTGAAGAATATGAAGCACTATTAGAGAAAGAAGAAGATGTTGAGAGTAGATTGGATTTGGCTATTGCTTATTATAATTTAGATAAAATTGGTAAGTCTAAAATTGAGTTGGAGAAGATATTGAATTCAGAATCAGAAGATGAATTTATTTTAAGAGATACTAACTATTATTTGAGCCTAATGTCCTTTAAAGAAAAAGATTATCAGCAAGCAGAAGAATATGTTAAAGCTGCTTTAGAATATGATAAGTTTGCGTTAGGATACTATCAACTAGGAGAGATAAATTTTGTTCAAGAAAGCTATAGTATTGCTATAGATAATTACAGGAAAGCACTAATAACTGACGGAAGTCTCAAGGGTGTAAATAGAATGATTGCATTATCTTATTTGAATTTAGGTCAGGATAGAGATGCAGTTATATATTTAAAAAGAGCAAATAAAGAGAATTCCAGTGATAAAGTAATTCAAGAGAATTTAGAGCGAATAAAAGAAGCTCATCCTGAATATTTTGATGATAAAGATTTAACATTACCAGAAGAGCGGAAGAGAGAGATTCCAAAAGAAGTCACTTTTAAGGAGATAGAACCTATTGAAAGCCCAGGAAGAGAGTTGAAAATAGGAATTACTGAAGATGAAGAAGAGGTTTATTTTAGAGTAGGTAGTGACTTTGTTATTAAAGAAGGAGAAAAGATTATTTTAGAGGGTAAAAAATCAGAGCTTATCAAAGCTACTATAAGGGATGGCAAGTACTATCTAGTAGCAGGTGAAAAAGAAATAGAATTTAGTAATTCTATTCAAGTAAGACCTAAAGAGTATGCTCCAGTACTAGTCCATAATATAATTTATGGTAGAGGTTATTATTGGGGAGGGATTGAAGACCGTCAATATCGTGGATCATTAGAGTTAATTCCTCAAGAGAATGGGATTACTGTAGTTAACTTAGTTCACATGGAGGAATATCTCATGGGGGTTATCCCTTCTGAGATGTCGGCTTTATGGCCTATAGAGGCTCTAAAGACCCAATCGGTAGCTGCTAGAAGTTATACACTAGCTAATTTAGGTAAGCACTCTGATGATGGATATGACTTATGTTCTGACGTTCACTGTGCTGCCTATCGAGGAATTGCCCGTGAACATCCTAACTCTAACCAAGCTGTATTAGAGACAGCAGGTGAAGTGATGACTTATAATGGCAAGGCAGTTAATGCAGTTTATAGTGCCAACTCTGGAGGATATACTGAGAATAGTGAAGATGTCTGGAGATTTGAAATAGGTTATTTAAGAGCAGTATCTACTGAAAAAGAAGACTCTAGATTTCCTTTAAGCCCTGCAGAATTAAAGGAATGGTTAAGAGAGTCACCAGATTCCTATTCTAAAGCATTCCAATATACTAAGGAGAGCCATTACCGCTGGCAACGTAATCTATCAATAGAGTATCTAGAAAATAGCTTAGATATTAAAGAGATTAAGAAGATTGTGCCTACCTATAGAGGGAAAGCAGGGAGTGTTAAATCTCTATTAGTAGTGAGTGCAGAGGAAGAGAAGGAGTTCACCTATAACTTACGTTCTAAATTTGGTGGTTTACGGAGCAATCGTTTCTGGATTCAACCACAATATCGTGATGGTAAGCTAGTTAGCTTCCTATTTTACGGTGGTGGTTGGGGACACAGTGTTGGTATGGACCAAGTTGCAGTAGCAGCAATGGCAGATGATAACTATCAATATTTAGATATATTAAAGCATTTCTATACTGATATTACAATTGAAGATAGATATTAGAGAGAGCCAAAAAGACTACTTTTTTAAGTGGTCTTTTTGCTATTTATGGGTAAATAAGTATATCGATAAAGTTTATTAGCTATAGATATGCAACCATTAAGTGAAATTTAATGGGTATATTGAGATAGTTTTTCAAATGAATAACGAAGAATTAAAAGGTCTTAAAGTAGGGTCTGGTCGCGACCAGACCCTACAAAAAGATTAACATTTATAAAATAATAAAAGTGTCGCACTTTCCTTATATAGCGTTTAAATATCACTATAAGGTCAGATGACTATATTCTCTAATTTTCTATATATAAGAAAAATATAGAGGATTTATTAGATTTTTATAGAATTTATAAATTATAATTAAATGACGTTTTTTAAGTAGAAATTTTTATTGTTAGAGAGGAGTTTATAGGATGACCCCTAAGATTAATTTTCAGAAATATCTAAAAATTTATCCAGAGACATCGGGCTTGTATCCTGAAAAGTTAAAGGATATTGGCAAGAGGTATCACCAGAAAGGATATCTAAGCAAAGATGAATTATATCAACTGGCTCATCTCAACTCTACAAGAAGTTCCTATCATGTACATAGGAATCCAGTAGGACGAGTGGAGAGGATTACAGAGATTGCTTATAAGATTGATGATGAATTTGCTCAAATTGTTCTATTTAATAGCTTGAAGGGGGTTGGGACACCAACTGCTTCCGCAATTCTGACCAGTTTGAATGATAAGAAACATTCTGTCATCGATACTAGAGTATGGGCAACCCTTTGTCAGATGGGATATTTTAATAAGGATAAGGAACAGTTTAACCCTGATGATTATCTAACTATTATTAATATTGTTAGAGAACTAGCAGAAGAAGAAGGGATGACAACTGCTGAGATTGGCTATGCTCTTTTTGCTTATGATGTTGTCCATAGAGAAGGTAATTTACATTGATTTAATATAATTTAAGAGGAAAGGTCTAAGGTTTGTGTCGAATAATATTAAGTAATACTTTGAAAAGGGGTGAAATTATGGAAAAGAAGCAGATATTGACTTTAATGATGGTTATTATATTCTCTTCTCTAGTTTTGTCAGGCTGTTCTGAAAACAGTCGTGGTACTTTTGGCCCAGCTTGGGATGTTGCTTATAAAGTACCGATAACTAGAAATGAGGGCAAGACAGCAAAAGAGCTAGTAGAAGATAATGAGGAGATTATTAATAATAATGGATTAATACAATACTCCAAGACAGAAGAGATGGATATTATTGATGTTGGCGCTAAGCTGACTGAGGTTGCTTTGCCTAGTGTTAATCAAATTGTAGCATTACCCTTAATTAAACTAGATAATCTAATCAACGGTAATCAAGATATCTCTATTCCTGCTGGGGTGAGTTCTGATAGTGGAAAAACAAGTACTATCATTATAGATAAATTTGATAGCATTGAGTTTTCAAATAATGCTACAGATGAGAGTAATAATCCGATAAATCAGATGGGAGTTGTGATTACTGCCCCAGATGATTTCGATATTGATTCAGCAACTTTAACTTTTAAAGATGGTTCAACTATCTTAGGAGATATAACCTTTAATAGTATAGCTAAAGGAACAAAGAGTAGCAAACAATTTATTAATCTAGCTAATAGTGATATAACTGGTGATCTGACAGTAGAGCTTAGTAATCTTAGTACCTCTGGGATTTCTAGCAATAGTGGTGCCATGAATTTAGCCTATAGTATTGATCAGGCAGAGGTTAGCAAGGTAGTAAACTATGGGAATTTAGCTCCTACTGAGCTTAGCCAATCTATCAATGTAGCATCTATAGAAGCTGGCTTAGAAGCAGTAGCTTTTAGCAGTGGAGAACTTAATTTGGCATTGGGCCTTCCTGAAAATAGTAATTTAACTTTCGAAATTCAAAATTTAACTATAGGTACAATATTTGATAGTTCATCTGATAATAAGATTGACTTAGATTTAGCTAATGAAAGTATCAATTTAGTAAATGGAATGGAGATTGATTTTAAGCTGATAGTTTCGGGAACAAATGTGACTTATGATACTAGTCAAAATATTTCAGTAATCGGTGGGTTTAGTCCTGATTCCCAAATAGCTAGTGTGACAGTTGATAATAGTTTATTTGATTTTACTGATGCAAATCAGACTTTAGATGAAGAGATTTTAACAGAGGTCCCTGAGGATATTTCTACGATTTCTTTAAATGGTGCTATTGCTAGATTTGTTATTGATGGTTATGATATTGAAAATCTACTGGTCAATTTAGATGATGTCCAGTTTAAAGCTATCTATGAAGATGGTAGTGAAAGCAAGATAACTCTAACTGAGATTAATGGTGGAAGTGCAGTAATTGATAGTATTAATAGTGAGATATCACTTCTTAATGATAGTCAAACAGACTTCTTAGATTGGTTACAAGGGTTAGCTAGTAAAGAAGATATAACATCGGTAAGACTTGTGGGAGATGCTATAGTCGAAGCTGTTGATTCAGTGACTATCGATACATCTGATAAGTTGACTCCTAAAGTAGAGATAGAAGTTCCTTTTGATATTACTCTTAATAATAATATAGAGGATAGGGCTATCCCCGAGACTGTCAATGATTCGCTTAGTAATGATGATGTAGAACAGATTGATAATTATTTTAAAAATGGGCAATTGATTATTGAAGACTTTAAAAATGATTTACCAGTTAATGTAGAGGTGACTATTTATTTAGGAAAGGTTTCCGAGTGGCAGGGTAAAGACTTAGATAGCTATTTGGATAATTTAAGTGAGATAGATAAAGAGAGAGAGTTAGATAAATTATATAAAGCTTCTAATAAGTTCAAAAGCTTTACTTTAACTAAACAGGATAGTGGAGAGAAGAAGGTTGTAGATTTAACTGCTAGTGATGCCGATTGGTTAACAGATGACAATCTGTATGTAGGGGTTAAATATAAGGTTACAGGTGACAATATTGAAGTAAAGAGTACCGATGAAGTAACGATTAATAATCTTTATGCTAAATTAGTAGTCAAGGTCAATCAAGATAAAGAATAAACTAGGGGGTGAGGATTAAGTGGTTAAAACAATCTTAATAATGTCATGTCTTTTATTGATACTAGTGCTAACAGTTAATACTGATATAGAAGCTGCTTCTTCAGCTAAAACAGTTGGTCTTGGTGATGAGTTTGTTACAGTTATAGGAGCTGATGCTCTTTATGGAAATCCTGGTGCAGTTAATGTCACTTCAGACCGATTTACCTTTGAATTTGGAATGGCAGGTAGTCTGTGGAATAACCTGTTGGTCAATGATTATATTGATGAAGAGATGAAGGATGAGTTACTGGCTGATGTTGAAGATGGATTTTTAGGTGGAGGAGAGTCAAATAACGGTTTGAAAGCAATCTTAGGACCAGTAGCTATTAGTGCAGAGGGTAGAGGTGCTGCTTTATTTGATCTATCCTATGACGTAGCTGAGCTCTTATTAAAGGGGAATGAAATTGATAAAGCCTATGATCTTAGTGGTAGTATAGGTTCTGGAGCAGTTTATGGTGATCTTGGAGTTAACTTCTCTATCAGTCCTGAAAAGTTAAAAGAGAAGTTAGATTTAAAGGATTTACGAGTAGGACTAACCTATCATCAATTAAGTGGAGCAATCTTCTCCTTAGAAGGGAGTGGGAGGACTATAATCACCTATGATCAAGATGGAGATCCTGTAGTTAGAGGTGATGGATATTTTGTAGCAAAGTATAATGAACCAGATGGTATCAACGATGGTTCCGCAACAGGTTCAGCCTTCGATTTTGGGATATATGCTGATTTAAATGATAAATATAGCCTTGGTTTTAGTGTGATGAACTTAGGAGCTTTAAGAGTTAATGGAATTCATGAGCTTAGATATGAGTATAATGAAGAGTCAGAAGAGTTTGAAGAGGTTGAAGAGGTTGGAGATAGTGATATTGTTAAAGATGAGGAGTTAGAATATAAACTACCAGCTGTTATTCGCTTCGGTGGCAAGATGAATTGGAGTAAAAATATCGACTTATTTGCAGATTATTCATATACAAGCTATAATGATGGTCAAAAAGATCATAAATTTGCTACTGCTACTGAAATAACATGGTTAAAATCCCTACCTTTGAGAACTGGAATAAGTTACTCTACCCTTGAAAAGGACTTGGACTGGTCAGCAGGAATGGGTTTAGATTTATGGATTTTTGAAGCTGATTTAGGTATCTCTGATTTAATGGGATTGTTCAATGATTCCAAAGAGGTTGAAGGTGCTTTAAATCTTAAAATAGAGTTTTAAAATAGAGAAGAGGAAGGTCAATATTGACCTTCCTCTTCTCTATTTTCTACTAATTAATAATTATAAATCTAAAGAGTCAAGAATGAGAGTGTTATATATTGAATTTTAGATAAAAGAAGTTAATAAAGTCTTTTAAAGAAAAATTATAATAAATTAATATATTTTTAACAAGGGAATTAATGTAATTGCATAGAATTAATATAGATAATTGTAAGACTAGAAGATGGGAGTGGCTATTATGTTGCAAAAAAGACTATATATAGTATTATTCGTGGCTCTAATAATGATTTTTAACTTTACATTATCAGTCTTAGCTATAGATAGTGTTGTTGTTGAGACTGAGGGAAAAGCATATTTAGGTGAAGATGGTCTAGTTAATGCTGAAAAAAAAGCCATTAATGATGGGTTAAGAAGGGCAGTAGAGCAAGCTGTAGGAACTTTTATTAGTTCTTCAACCATGGTAAAAAATGCTCAACTGATTGAAGATAAGATTTTAAAGAGTAGTCAAGGATATATAAAAGAGTATCAGGTAATCAATAAATCAATTGAAGATGGTATCTATATAGTTAAGCTTAAAGTTAAAGTTGGCAGAAAAGCCTTAGCAGATGATTTAGATGCCTTGAAGTTAAATATAAAAAGAATTGGTAATCCAAGAGTTATGGTTTTAATCTCCCAAAAAGTAGAGAATTATTATGTTGAGTTGCCAAATGGGTTGGCAGAGACTGAAATGATGAATCAGTTTATAGGATCAGGATTTCAAGTAATAGACCGTTACAAGGTTGATTCTTTAATCAATAGAGAAGAGAGAAGGTCTATTATCAGTGGAGATTATAATTTAGCTGTTAAATTGAGTTCACAATTACAGGCTGATTTTATTGTGGTAGGCAATCTTAAATCAAATTATATTGATTTAAGAAAGACCCTAGATGGTATTGCTGGTAGCCTAAAGTCATATAATTCTCAAGTTGAAGCTCGGGTTATTAATGTAGCTACAGCACAGGTAATTGCAGCTGTAACTGGTGATGGCAAAGGGGTAGGCATCAATAAGGAGATGGCTGCTAAGAAATCAATTATAGAAGCTACTAATAATATTACAGATGAGCTAATTGATAAGATGAGTAATGAGTTAATTCAGCACGAGAAGACGATCCAATTACAGGTTAATGGTGTTAGTTCATTAAGTCAATTAACTCAACTAAAGAGGACTTTACCTACATTATCTGGTGTAGTTAATGTATATTTTAGAGAATTTGCTAATGAATTGCTTACTTTTGATATAGATTTAGAACCTAGTGTAGAGGTCTTAGATGTGGCTATAGAGTTAGAAGGAAAGCTTCCTTTTAGTTTTAAAATTAAGAATATGTCAGAAGGAAAGCTAGTCTTAGAAGTTAGATAATTAAGTTAAGGGGGGATATAAAGATGAATGAAAGAATTAATATTTTATTGATAACTCTAATGATATTGTTGGTTGTAACGCAAGTCTCTTTTGCACAGGGATTATTTGATGAAGGTGATAATACAGTTACTGATTGGGAAAAGTCAGTAGTAGAGGCAACTGGGTATGGTGTTGCTCCTGATTATATTACAAATCAGGCCCAAGCAAAGATTATGGCTAGAGAGGCCGCTATTACAATGGCACAAAGAAGATTGTTAGAGACGATTAATGGGGTTCAAATAGATTCTGAGCAGACAGTTAAGAATGCCCAGGTTCAGTCGGATATTATCAACAAAAGAGTAACTGGGATAGTCAAGGGTGCCCAAATTATTGAAGAGAAGAAAGTAGCAGATAAGGTATATCAGGTTATAATTCAGGTTAAATTCTATGGAAAAGATGGTATTATGAAAGCTATCTTCCCTAATATAGGTAAAGAGAGTACCGAAACCTTTAACAATAATGATAATTCTAGTCTAGAGTTTGATAATGATAATCAGAGTTATGATAATTCAGAAAAAGATGAGACCTTGGTACAGAGTGATTACACAGGAGTTATTATCAATACCTTAAATATAGATGCCAAACCAGCTCTAGCTCCAAAGGTTTATGATGAAAATGGAAGTTTAGTTTATGGGATGAGTAAGATTCAAAGTGATGGCGTCATTACTCAGGGGATTGTAGGTTATAATCGAAGTTTGGCAGATGCTAAGGCCAATGCACGAGTAGGTAAAAATCCACTGATTATTAATGCTGTAAAAGTTAAGGGAAGGTATGGGACTGATCTAGTTATATCAAAAAAAGATGCTAAAACTTTAGAGCAAGCAGGAAAAAGTAATGGAGTTTTTGACAACTGTAAAGTAGTTATTGTTTTAAATTAAGTTTAATTTTCAGTGGTGTATCTTTAGTTGATTTAAATTATTACTAGGGGGTTAGTCAATGGAGATTAAATTGAATATTTTACTTTTATCTATAATTTTATTGGTACTAGTTATATCAACCCCTATTGATGCTAAACAGACCTTAGTTGCTGTGATTCCTTTTAATAATTCTGACTTAGGATGGAATGGTTTAGATAAAGAACATATTTTAAAGGGTGTGACACAACTAGTAACAGATAAATTGGTTAAAAATGAAGGGGTTAAGGTTATAGAAAGGGCCGACCTTGACAAGATACTATCAGAACAAAAACTAGGAAGTAGTGGATTAATTGATTCTACTAACGCTGCTGAATTAGGTAGGATATTAGGAGTAGATTCTATAGTGATAGGGACATTAACACAAATGGAGATTAAAGAGAAAGCAGAGATTTCTTTTGGCCCTTTCAAAACTTCAGGAGTTGAAGCTAAAGTAGTTCTGACTGGAAGGCTAGTTGATGTTAATACTTCAGAAATTATTGCTTCTTTTAATGGTATCGGAGAAGGAACCGATCGTTCTTTTAAATTCTCTAATGTTAATGGTCTAAGTTTTGGTAGTAAGGCTTTTAAAAAATCTGCTTTAGGAAAGAGTATCGAAGAAGCTACAGATGATTTTGTAAATAATATTGTTGAAAAATTATCTTCAAATTCGCTATTAAAGGGTAAGGTTGTCAAAATAATAGGTAGGCGCTTGATTGTAAAGATTGATAATACTGATGATTTAATAGAAGGAGATTATGGAGAGTTGATTAGGTTGATAGAAGTTGAAGAATTAGAAGAAGCGGTGAGTATGCCAATTGGTAGAATTAAGATTATTAGTGTTAGTAAAGGTGCTGTTATTGCTGAAATTGTCGATTCAGAAGATCTGCCTTTGAAAGGGGATATTGTTGAGTTTGAGTAAATTATTAGGTTCCGCCTAAGGGCGGGTTACGTTTTCAGCCCAAGACTACTTCCTATGGTGCGTCCTTGATGCACCCCAAGAGTACTTCTTCAGTGGTAGTGCCTTCAGGGCGAAAAAGTAACCAAACCTACGGGTTCATTCTTAAATTTATTACGGAAGGTTTTTTATTAAAAAACCTGTAGGGAACCCTTCGTGATAAATCCAATCAAGGGAAAAATTAAACTTACTACGCAATCAAAATAATTAATATTAGTCTTGATTTTGCTTTTTAATTAATATTTTATCTAGTTTTTAAATTCTAGTTCAATTTTTGCTTCGTTCAAACAGGAATTTTTCTCGCTTTAAAAATATTAACTGTCAATTAGAAAAAAGTGTCGCAATATACTTTTTATTAGTTATTATGATGTAGTATGATCTAATAAATTGAAGGGAGGATTTATGTTGAAAAGATTAAAAGTACTTATGTTATTAATTATAGTCTCTATAGCTGTAATAGGTTGTCAGAATGATAAATTTATGAATTTAAGAGGTAATGTAACTGATAAATTTACAGGTGAGCCTTTGGCTGGGATTAGTGTAGAGGTAGGGAATCAAGTTGTCAAGACGAATGAACAAGGATACTTTATTATTCCTAATATTCCTGTAATTGATGGTCTTGATAATAAAGATAGTGTAATCAGATTAAGTGGTAAGGATTACCTTACTAAGAGTAAGCAGGTTCTGTCAGAAGAAGGCGATAAGTCAATTTCTATTAAATTAGAACGAAATTATATGAATTTGAGTGGTCAGGTGATTGATAGATTTAAAGGAGAGGCTTTAGCAGGTGTTACTGTTGAGCTAGGCAATCAGATGGTTGAGACTGATGCTAATGGTTATTTTAGGATGGAAAAGGTTCCTGTAATAGAGAACCCTTCTATTGAAAATAGGCTAGTGAAGGTCAGCTCTCCAGGCTATAGAGTCTGGACTAAAGTTATCACATTAGAAGGAAGGGATAAAGTATTTAATGAGAAGCTTGCCCTTGAGAATAAGCGAGAGGCTAAATTCTTTTTTGTCAGTGATAAAGGAAAGAGTAAGAGCATTTATATGACAGATATCTATGGTAAAAATGTACTACGATTAACCGATGATCAGGGTGATGATTGGGCTCCTAATTGGTCTGCTGATGGAGAAGAGATTTTATTCTTATCAAATAGAGATGGAAATAAAAATATTTATGTAATGAATGTTGATGGTTCTAACCTAAGACAGATTACGTTTACGGCAACAGATAAAGAGAGTCCAGTTTGGTTGGATAATAGTACTATTTTATTTGCATCTAATCGAGATGGTGATTTCGAGATCTATAAGAGTGATTTAACAGGTAGCTATTTAAAGAGACTAACTGATAATAATCATTATGATAGTCAGATTGCTTATTCTCCTAAATATCGGTTAATTGCTTATATTTCGGCAACGACTGGAGAGAAGAAGCTGCATGTAATGAAAGAGGATGGAAGTTCTAAGATGTTATTGAATAATGGATTTGGTGTTGATTCTTCACCGACTTGGTCAGGTGATGAAGAAGAGATTGTATTTAATAATTATAGTTCTGGTAAATCGTTAATCTATCAAATTGCTCCTAATGGTAGTTCTTTAAAAGAACTGATGGAAGTTAATGGTAAAATTTATAATTATGATTTTTGGGACAGAGAAGAGCAATTAATATTATATGTAAGTGATGGTGTAGCAGGTAAAGAGGTTAATTTATTTACAAAGCAAGAGAAGAAGAGAAAAATTATCTCTGAGAAGAAAGTAGATTATAGTGATCCAGAGTGGCAGGATTAATTATTAGATTTTAACATAGTAGAATCACATTATAGGTTAGTGATAGGTTAATAGTGTTAGAGAATGCTCAAGTGTTATTTGTCGTTATTATGCAGTTATTGTCTGCTGTGACCTGTTATTATATTGGCTTATAGATTGAATCTATAATAAAATTTAACCATGGCGTTATAGAGAGATAATGGGACACTTCTAGGAATTTGGAATCAGTAGTCAGCAATCAGTTAAAAACACAGGTTCCAGATTCCTGATTCCTGACACGAAAGTATTCCATTATACCCATTAAGTTTCATTTTGAATTTACATATCTATAATTACATAATATTGGGTTAGTGTATTATATTATTAAATTTAGAATCATTGGATAATAGTTGTCAGATTAATTAAATTTTATAATAATGGAGGATTTACTGTTCTTTGTGTAGAATATGCAATAAATAATCATATTCAGAATAAATTAAATCAGTGTAATAAACTGCTGAATAGAGAAAGGGGAGTTTTAAAGTTGAAAGCTATGAGAGTTATCTCGATAATGTTAATGATATTTATGTTGGTTTCCTTTGTAGGAGTTGACTATGCTCATGCCCAAAGTATTTCTGCTAGTTCAAGTGGGTCAGATGGGATGGAAAAAGGAGTAATTGGGGCCTTGGTTGTTTTAGGGGTATTTGGTATTTATAAGGTGATTAAAAATCATCGTGAAGAGCAATATCAAAACCATTTGAGTAAAGGGAAGATGTTTTTAGAAAAAGAAGAGTATGGCTTAGCTATTAAAGATTTATCTCAAGCTAAAGATATTAAAGATAGTTCAGAGGTGAATAAACTATTATACAATGCTAAAGAAGAGTATAAAAAGCGTCATTATAAATTAGGAAGTGACTATTTAGCAGAAGGGAATTGGGAGCTTGCCTATAATGAATTTAAGAAGGTTAAGTTCTATGATAATAATTATTTTGATACTAATGAAAAATATAATCGGGCATATCAAAAGCTTAGAGAGTTGAAGTTGAAGAGAATAGGGGTAATTGATTTTGAGGATACAACTTATAGATATAATTTAGGGAGTAGAGCTACTAGTCTATTTAGTGCCCAATTATTAAATAGAGATCCAAAATTTATTGAGATAATAGAGAGAAAACAGCTTAAGGCTATTTTGAAGGAACAGCAATTGGGGGCAACTGGACTGATTGATTCGGCTACTGCTAAAGAGATAGGAAATATTTTAGGAGTTGACTATTTAGTAGTTGGTAAGGTTTTAAGTGGAAATGTAAATAAAGATGAAAGTTCTGAATATGTTGAAACTTGGGATGGTGAACAGAAAAAGAGATACCATGTACAGAAACAGGCATATACTAAGATTATATTTAAATTATTAGATGTAAGTGATGCTTCTATTGTTTTAAGTAAGACAGTCACTAAAAAGGATAATTATAGTGAATACTATTATAAAGATGAATCTATAATTATTCCTTCTGATGAAGAGATGATTGATAGAGTATTGACTAATGCAGTAGATGAATTTGCTCAAGATATATATGAGAAGTATGAGTTATAAAAGAAGTGCATTTATGCACTTCTTTTTAGTTAGTTTTCTATATTGTAATATGACCTTAATAAATAATGTATAAGAGGTCATATTTAGTAAAGTTATCCAGTTTTAAAGTCAAGTTGAAATGTGTCTTTATAGAGAAAAAGCGACATTTAGAAGGTAGATGGGTAGGGGCTAGGAAAAAGCAACTAACTAACTAACCCCTAACTACCTAATAAAAAAGTATCCCAATATCCTTATTGAATTTAATTATAATAATTTTTTTAGGTTGATAATCAATATTTATTTGACAATTCTCTCTAAATATCGTAATATATAAATATAGTAATGTAGTTATTAGGAGGTATCTAAGTGGAAAATATCACAAAAGAGATGGAGCTATTGGAGTCTAAAGCTAAAGTATTAAAGGCTTTATCCCATCCAATTAGGTTATGTATAGTTAAAGGTTTGATGGAAGAAGAGGGATGTAATGTATCCAAGATGCAGAATTGTTTAGAGATTCCTCAATCTACCCTATCTCAACATCTTGCTAAATTAAGAAACTTAGGTATTTTAGAAGGTGAAAGAAATGGAGTAGAGATTAATTACTATGTGATTGATGAAGACGCTAAAAAGATAGTAAAGACACTATTTTAAGTTTAAGCTTGAATTTAAGGTTAAGTTTAATTATTTCTTTAGACTAAGATTTAGGCTTAAACTTAAATTTTATAGATTATATTGTAAAATTAATATATATTGATATAAAAATTTATTAAAGGGGGTTTTAATAATGAGTAAGAAAGTGTTGATTGTTGGTGGTGTAGCTGGTGGAGCAAGTACAGCAGCTAGATTGAGAAGGGTTGATGAAGAGGCAGAGGTTATTATCTTTGAAAAGGGAGAACATATCTCTTTTGCTAACTGTGGATTACCTTATCATATCGGTGAAGTAATTAAGGAACGTAATAAATTATTGGTGCAGACTCCAGAAGCAATGGAGTCTAGATTTGATGTTGATGTACGGGTAATGAATGAAGTGTTGACTATTGATAGAGAGAATAAGGAAGTTAAAGTAAAGGATTGGGCTAAAGGCGAGATTTATACGGAAAGTTATGATGCTTTGGTATTATCTCCTGGTGCTGAGCCGATTAAGCCACCATTAGCAGGTATTGATAGTAAAAATATATTTACTTTAAGAAATATCCCTGATACTGATCAAATTAAAGACTTTGTTGATAGTAATGATCCTAAACGTGCTGTGGTAGTTGGAGCTGGATATATTGGAGTAGAGATGGCTGAAAACTTACACCATCGTGGTTTAGAAGTATCAGTTGTCGAGCTGGCACCACAGGTTTTAGGACCAATCGATATTGATATGGCAGCAACGGTTCATAATCACATGCGTAGTAAAGGTATAAATCTCCATTTATCTGACGGGGTTAAAGCCTTTAGAGAAGAAAATGATAGGACTATTGTAGAGCTGCAAAGCGGAGAAGAGATTGAAGCTGATTTAGTAGTGATGTCTATAGGGGTTAAGCCAAGCACTAAATTGGCTAAGGAGTCAGGATTGGAGATAGGTGAGACAGGAGCTATCAAGGTCAATCAATATCTACAGACTTCTGATGAGAATATTTATGCTATTGGTGATGCTATTGAAGTAGTTGACTTTGTAACTAAGCAACCTGCCCATATCCCGTTAGCTGGACCTGCTAACAAGCAAGGAAGAATTGTAGCTAACAACTTAGCTGGAAAGAAGGAAAAATTTATTGGGACTCAAGGTACAGCTATTGCTAAGGTTTTTGATTTAACTGTAGCTGCTACTGGAAATAATGAAAAGCAGTTAAAAAAAGCTGGTATTGCTTATCAAGTATCTTATACAAACTCTAAGAACCATGCAGGATATTATCCAGGTGCTATTCCAATGACTATTAAGGTTATCTTTACACCTAACGAAGGTAAGTTATTAGGTGCTCAGATAGTTGGGTATGATGGAGTAGATAAGAGAATAGATATTTTAGCTACTGCAATTAGATTTGAAAAGAATGTCTTTGACTTACAAGAGCTAGAGTTGGCTTATGCCCCACCCTTTGGTTCTGCTAAAGATCCAGTAAATATGGCTGGATTTGCTGCAGGTAATATTTTAAATGGAATGGTTGATGTAATTCATTGGCATGAGCTTGAAGAGTTAAGTGATGATACTATTATCTTGGATGTAAGAGAAGATGTAGAGGTTCAATTAGGTAAGATTGAAGGTTCAATAAATATTCCTGTTAATAGCTTAAGGGATAGATTAGATGAACTAGATAAAGATAAAGAGGTTGTAATTTATTGTGCAGTAGGATTAAGAGGTTATATTGGAGCAAGAATCTTAATGCAACATGGATTTAAGAAGGTTAAAAACTTATCAGGTGGTTATAAGCTATATAAAGAAGTTATGAACGATAAAAAAAAAGTATTAAATGATTGTAATACTCCAGATTGTGAGAAGATGAATACAGCTTCTAACCCTGAAGAAGGTCAGATAGTGGGAAAGCAACTAGCAGATAAGCAAGATGCTAAGAGGGTGAACCTTGATGCTTGTGGACTACAATGTCCTGGTCCAATTATGCAGGTAGCAAATAAGATGAAAGAATTAGATGAAGGTGATATATTAGAAGTTGTTGCTACAGACCCAGGATTTACAGCAGATATTGGAGCATGGTGTAAGAGTACAGGAAATAAATTATTAGATACTGGTCAAAATGGTTATAATTTTAGTGCTACTATTCAAAAAGGGCAAGGTAGAAGAGTAATTGCTACTGAGAATACTAAGAATAAGAAGACTATGGTTGTTTTTAGTGGAGAGTTAGATAGAGCAATTGCTTCTTTTATTATTGCTAATGGTGCAGCAGCGATGGGCAGTGAAGTTACCTTATTCTTTACCTTCTGGGGATTGAATATTTTAAGAAAGAAGGAGAATGTCAAAGTTGAGAAATCTATGATGGATAAGATGTTTGGCAAGATGATGCCCCAAGGAAGTGAGAAGTTACCATTATCTAATATGAATATGTTCGGGATGGGGCCTAAGATGATTAGAAAGGTAATGAAGGATAAAGGTGTGGACTCCTTAGAGGCATTAATCGGTCAAGCAAAGTTAAATGGTGTTAGATTGGTAGCTTGCCAGATGTCTATGGATGTAATGGGAATTAAAAAAGAAGAGTTGGTCGATGGTGTAGAGGTTGGAGGAGTAGCCAGTTTCTTAAGTGATGCTGAAGAATCAAATATGAGTTTATTTATATAGAGAAAAGGTGCCTGTTGGCACCTTTTTTCATTATAATTGAGTTTTTAGTTAAGTTTATATGGGTATATTGGGACACTTTTTTGAGTTGATAGTTGATAGTGTATAGTGGATAGTTAAAAGATTAAAATCCTTATGTTTTAAGTTTTTGAACTTAACTATCAACTATCAACTGTACACTGTTAACTAAGACACGAAAGTGTCGCTTTTTCTCTATAAAGTATAACTATTTAATCTTTTAAATAATCAAGATAAGGAGTATAATATAGATAAAGGGAGGGGTTATATTGTCAAGAATAGATAATTATGAATGTCCTAAATGTGGTAATGGTAGCTATGAAACTGACCGGTTTGCAGCTACTGGTGGTGGATTATCTAAGATGTTTGATGTACAGAACAAGAAATTCACAACTGTGACCTGTACTAGATGTAAATACACAGAGTTATTTAAAGCTGATGCAAGTATGCTAGGTAATATATTTGACTTCTTTACATGATAGCATTATTCCTATATTATAGTTAGAATAATTTCAATGATAGTAATATATAATAAATTAAATATTAATTTAAAATTTCAGCAGGAATTATTCTTATTACTGAGAATAATAGTAATAGTTACTAATTATCTCATAAGGAGGTAGATAGAGTGATTAAGTTATATCAGTTTGAAACTTGTCCTTTCTGTAGAAAGGTGCGCAATAAGTTAGATGAGATGGATTTAGAATATGAAAAGATTGAAGTTCCTAAAGATAAGGAGAAAAGAACTAAAATCAAAGAGTTATCAGGTCAAATTAAAGTTCCAGTAATAGAAGATAGTGATGGAACTGTAGTTAATGATTCTGCAAAAATTATCGAATATTTAGAAGAAAAGTATAGCTAATATTTTCAAGTTGCCTCTAATGGGGCAACTTATTTTTGATTTAAGGTATAATCTAATTTATAATTATCTATATAGTTAAGATTATATTTAATGAAAGGGAGATAGATTATGATTAAAACAGTTAGCTGGTTTGCCTACTTTTGGTTATACCAAATTGCATTATTGGGTTCACTTTTAAAGATGAAATTGTTGGAGTTAAAGGGTAGAAATGAAGCTGTGAAAAATTATACTAATAAGGTAGCAAAGGTCTGGGCTAAGAGTCTAGTGGAGTTTACAGGTAGTGAGGTAATAGTCAAAGGCAAAGAGAGATTACCTGATGAGCCAGTATTATTTGTAGCTAACCATCAAGGTTCTTTTGATATTCCTTTATTATTAGGGTATATTAACAAGCCAATAGCTTTTGTTGCTAAATGGGAGCTTAAATATATGCCTTTTGTTAGTAGTTGGATGAAGAATATGGAATGTATCTTCATTAAGAGAAATGATTTTCGTCAGACTTTAAGGGCTTTTAAAAATGCAGGAAGGGTATTTGAGGCAGGTCAGTCTTTGGTTATCTTTCCTGAAGGAACAAGGAGTTGCTCTAATGAGCTAGGAGATTTTAAAAGGGGAAGTTTGAAGATAGCTTTAAGAGAGAATATTCCTGTAGTGCCGATTACAATTAAGGGTTCATATAAGTTAAGAGAAGCTAATGGTGGATTAATAAAGGGTGATCAGGTGGAAATTATAATTGGGGAGACTATATATGTCGATAAGTTGAGTAAGGAAGAGAGAGATGACTTGACCTTGATTGTAAGGGAGAAGATAAAAGATAATTTACAATAAACAATGAGCAATTGCCAATTAAACTATAGATAAACAACTTTAGAATGTAATTTAAAACCCACCTCACCCCTAACCCCTCTCCTCATATCAGGAGAGGGGAATAAAAGATGCTTTAGTCCTCTCTCCTAAGGTAGGAGAGAGTTAGAGTGAG
>NZ_JBSQYM010000020.1:0-26386 GCF_055140805.1 Orenia sp. | reverse complement strand
TCAACGAGTTTTGTGAAAATACTATATTTAAATAATTTAAAATATTTTTTGCAACGAATCTCTCGAATTAACTCGAATTTAGGTCAAGAACTTTTAAATTTTTAATTTAGTCTTTTAATCTCTAATTCGTGCAATTCGCGTTAATTCGTTGCCACTAATTTTAGTTTTTAAACTTCAATTTTTATATTTTTCTTGTAACTTAGATTTCTTTAATCACAAAGTTCATTGTTGAACCATTATTAAATTAAGGAGGAATAAAATGTTATTGAGTATTGCTTTAATTTTAATTGTTGGATTATGTTTAGGATTTATCTTTGAAAAACTAAATTTGCCTAGTTTGCTAGGAATGTTATTGGCAGGAATTATCTTAGGACCATCAGGCTATGGCTTATTAAACCAAAAGTTAATGGGTATTTCTCAAGATATTAGAGAATTAGCCTTGATTATTATCTTACTTAGGGCAGGATTGGGAATCAGCAAAGAGACTCTAAAGAAGATTGGAAAAACTGCCTTCAAACTAAGCTGTATTCCTGGATTGTGTGAAGGAGGCGCTATCTTCTTAATAGGTATTTATGTCTTTAAATTACACTGGCAGGCTGCAGGAATGTTGGCTTTTATCATTGCTGCTGTTTCTCCAGCAGTCGTTGTACCATCGATGTTAAAATTAATTGATAAGAGATTAGGAAAAGATAAGGAAGTCCCAACTCTAGTCTTAGCAGGTGCTTCTATTGATGATGTCTTTGCTATTACAATCTTTAGTATCTTTCTGGGCTTATTCAAAAGTGGTGAAGTTCAAATCTTCAGTATCTTAGCAGAGATTCCTATTAAAATCATTGGAGGAATTATCTTAGGGTTGATTATTGGATATCTTCTAGAAAAATTCTTTAGCAGATATACTAAACTAGATTTAAGCTATCAAACCATTATCCTACTAGTTGTTGCTATCTTTACTACAGTTTTAGGAGACTATTTAGGAGTAGCCAGTCTATTAGGTTTAATGACTATTGGATATTGGTTGTTAGAAAAGAACAAAAAGGTAGCCACTAACTTATCCTTAGCTTTAAATAAATTGTGGATACCTGCTAAGATATTCTTATTTGTCTTAATCGGGGCGGCCGTTAAGGTTCAAGTAGCTATACATGCAGGTTGGCTAGGAATTTTATTAATATTCTTGGGATTGATTGCTAGAAGTATCGGGGTATTAATTTCAACAGCTAATAGTTACCTTACTTTCAAAGAGAGAGTTTTTTGTGTAATTGCTTATATCCCAAAGGCAACGGTACAGGCTGCTATCGGTGCTGTCCCTTTAGCTAATGGAGTACCTAATGGAGAGTTAATCTTAGCTTTGGCAGTAATGTCGATTGTCTTAACAGCACCTCTTGGAGCTATTGGAATTGATTATTTTGCTCCAAAGTTATTGAGTCAACCTCAGAGAAATTGATGATTAATATCTTTTAATAATATAGAATTTGATATAAGAAAGAAATAATGCGACACTTTTGTGTCAGGAATCGGAAATCTGGAATCAGTCTGTTTTACTGATACCTGGTTCCTGGCTCCTAATTCCTACAAATGTCGCAATATCCTTATTAAAACTCAATTAAAACTATAAAAATAGGGTAAATCCTGAATTCAGGATTTACCCTATTTTAAAATTATTTCTCAAAAAACCCCATCACAAACTGAACAATCCACCGCCAAATTAAAGTAAAGAAGCCTGCTTTTTCAACATCCTTAGCGGCTACTAAATCAACCTGACCTAAAACTCTATCATCCTTCTTAAAGATTAGTTTTCCAACCTTTTCACCTTTTTTGACTGGTGCTTCTAACTCCTTGTTAATCTCAATTTCTTGCTCAACTAATTCTTTAGTCCCTCTTTCAATCATAGCAGAGAAGCTTTGAGCAGTTTCAATAGGAACTTCTAATTTCTTTCCTTTCTTAACCTCTACTGTTGATTTTTCAACACCGGAATTGATTAAAATAGCCTTAGTAAATGCTCTAAATCCATAATTTAATAATTTAGCAGTCTCATCCACTCTTGCAGTAGGACTATCAGTTCCCATCACCACTGCAATCAACCTTAAATCACCTTGTTTGGCCGTTCCTGCTAAACAATATCCAGCCTCCTCAGTCCATCCAGTCTTTAAACCATCAGCACCTGGAAAATGACCCAACAATTCATTGGTTGTATAGATAGGATAGTTTCCATCTCTGATATAAGCCAATCGTTTGCTAGTCCAATCAAAAATCTTCTTATGTTTTACCAACTCTCTACCCATAAGTGCTATATCATAAGCACTACTATGGTGATTCCCATGCTCTACTGGCAAACCAGTTGTATTAATAAATAGTGTATTTTTCATTCCTAACTGCTTAGCCTTCTGATTCATCATCCTTACAAAATTCTGTTCTGTTCCTCCAATATATTCAGCTATCGCAACAGCTGAATCATTTGCTGAAGGGATTAAAACAGACTTTAATAAATCTTTTAAAAGTATCTTCTCTCCTGCTTCTAACCAGACCTGTGAGCCACCCATAGACTCTGCTAAAGCGCTGACTTTAACCTTATCATCTAAACTAACATCACCTCGGTCAATAGCTTCCATTGCTAACAACGCAGTCATAATTTTAGTAATGCTAGCTGGGGGTAACTCCATATGTTCATTTTTAGCAAATAATACTTGTCCAGTCTCAGCCTCCATCAAAACAGCAGATTTGGCATTAACATCAAAAGCTTTAGTTTGTCCATAAGCAGTCACTGGTATAAATATACATAATAACAATAATAGAATACTAATATTTCTTCGCATCTCCAACATCTTAGTTCCTCCTTCTAGTCTTCTTAGCTTCCTCCCATAATTCATCTAATTCTTCTAAAGAAAAATCTGTTAATTCTTTATTCTTTTGAGCAACTCTCTCTTCTATATAATTAAATCTATCTTTAAATTTATTAATTGTCTGTCGTAAACTAGATTCAGCATCTATCTCTAAGAATTTTGCTAAATTAACTAAAGAGAATAACAAATCTCCAAACTCCTCTTTAATCTCCTTAAAATTATTCTCTATTATCTCTGCCTTAAGTTCAGCTATCTCTTCCTCTACTTTAGCTAGGGCCCCATCAACTTCCGGCCATTCAAAACCAACTTTGGCTACTTTAGATTGAATTTTCTGTGCTTGCATTAAAGCAGGTAACTGTATTGGAACAGTATCTAAAATAGAATTTAGCTCTTCTTCACCTGTTTTAGCCTTCTCTTGACGTTTAATCTCTTCCCAATTATCTACTACTTCAGCAGCATCTTCAACTTGAATCTGAGCAAAAATATGGGGATGGCGTCTAATCATCTTCTCATTTATCTCTTCGATGACATCATAGATAGTAAAGGTACCTTCTTGTTTGGCTATTTGGGCATGAAAGACTACCTGCAATAAGACATCTCCAAGCTCATTAGCCATTCCCCAAAGATCATCACCTTCAATCCTCTCTAAGACCTCATAGGCTTCTTCAATTAAATGCTTCTTCAAAGAATGGTGATCCTGCTCTAAATCCCAAGGACAACCATTAGGGCTTCTTAGTATCTCCATAATCTCTAATAATCTATTGAACTCTCTATTATTATCTTGATGTACTGGTAGATAAATAGAGGTTAAATGGTCAATCCAATCTAAACGGTCTAGTTGGTATAAAGGTACTTCTTCTATCCTTTCCTCTATCAAACCTACCCCTCTCATAACAGTTAATTTAAAATCATCAGGATAAATCTCCATCAAGGTCAATTTAACTTCAGAAGCTACCATTTGATTATAAACTTGACTGATAATGGTGGCAATAGATGGCTCTAAATCTCTGAGTGTAAAATTCAATCCATCTAGGACCTTGATACCAGAAATAGGGTCAATTCCCAAACTAGTGAAGATAGCATCTATAAAACTAGGTCCAGCAATAATTTGATAATCACTATCATCTAAATTATTGATAATCTTCTGTACTGTATCTTCGGCGACTAGAGGATGTCCTGGTACTCCATAAACGATATTCTCTTTACTATTTACTAAACTTATAATTTTGTCCGTTATAGTCTCATAAACCTCATCAAAACTTTCACAGGATTCATATAAATAATCAAAGCTTTCAAAAACTATCCCCTCTCCCTCTAAATCAGTTACTGCTGGATGCTCTTTAGTTCGCAAATAAACCTTATCAGCCTTCTTCAAGATTTGATAAGCCTCTAAAGTCAATAATTTTAACCCTCCAGCCCCCAAACCAACTATCTGTAACATTTTATCCCCTCACTAATCCTAATTTATCTAGAAATTCTGCTAATCTAACTCCAACTTTAGGTATCAACCTCAAATCTTCTTTTTTTATGGCAGAAGTTAATAGCAATGCTATACCATAAGTTAGCATTCCCATAATAACTGTTGCTAAAATAGTAAAGGCTTCAAAATCTGAAAAAACAGATAGCAGATTATAAATTGATAGAATAACTAAAAACATCATTCCACCACTTAATAATGGTTTAATTAACAGTATATTATAATTAAAATCTGGCTTTACTATCTTAAATACAGCTACCATATTTAAAATTGCTGCAATAGAGAATCCAGCTACTGTCCCTAATGCCGCCCCCCTAATTCCCAAAGTAGGCATAGCTGTTAATGTATAATTTAAAACAACATTGACTAAAGCACCAAAAAAGAGGTTCTTAGCTGGTAATCTTGGCTTACCAAAACCCTGTAACATACTAGAGCTAACCTGTTGTAAACTAACTGCAACTACCCCTAAAGCTACATAACGTAAAGAAACTGCTGCCTGTGTATTTGCAAAAATAACTCTACATAATGGTTCAGCTAAAGTAACCAAACCTATAGTAGCAGGAATTGATATATATAGACTTAACTTAAATGCCTTGGCAATTCTGTTCTTTGCTAGCTTGTCCGAACCAAGAGTATAGGCTTCTGAAATAGCAGGAACTAAATTGACGGCTAAAGAAGCAGCAATAACTGTAGGAAATCTGACTAATGTCATGGCCATTCCATTGAATTGTCCATATAAACTTGTTGCTTCTTCCAAGCTAAAACCAGCTACCTCCAACCTAGGTGTAATCATAGTAGCATCAATCAACCTCATTAGAGGCAAGATTAAGGCACCAACAGTTACAGGTATAGCTAGAGAAGCTATTTTATTTAACACTTCCTTGACTGGAGGATTATCAGCTGAGTTATCGAATTTATCTTGATGCTTCTTCTGAAATCTATAGTAAATAACCAAAATAACAACTAGACCTGCAATAGCTCCAAAAAATGCTCCAGAGGCTGCACCAGCTGCACCATATTCTACTCCATAAGGTAATAGAAAATAGGCTAATAAAATCATAGTTGTCATTCTAAGTATCTGCTCTACAACCTGCGAAATTGCTGTAGGTTTCATCTGTTGCCATCCTTGAAAATATCCTCGATAGGTTGCCATAATTGATACCACAAATATAGCCGGTGCTATCGCTAAAATAGAGTAGTAAACTCTAGCATCACCTAATAAATATTTCGCAAGAGGTTTAGCAAAAATTGCAACTACTACACTTGCCAAAAAACCAAAAATAAAACTGAACCTTAAAGCCACTTTAAATATGTAATAAGCTAAATCATGCCTTCCTTCAGCTCTTTTTTCAGATATTAATTTAGAAATAGCAACAGGAATAGCTACTGTAGATATTGTCAAAATCATAGTATAGATGGGATAAGCCTTCTCATAAAGTCCAAAACCTTGATCTCCAATAACTCTTCCTAAAAAAGCTCTATAGATAAATCCTAAAAATTTACTAATAAATCCAGCTGTAGCTAAAATAGCTGTTCCTTTTAATAAAGAGTCCTTTTTTGTTGTACTCAACTACATCTTCCTTCCTTGAATACTATTCCTTCCAAATATTAATGATAACAGATTTTCATCAATTATGCTACCCTTTTACCTAGGCTTTTATTATAGAACAAGACTTCAATTTACTAATCGTAATATGGAAATAAAGATGCAAAAGAGAAATTTTTAAATATCAGTGTGAGTGGGGGTGTGAGTGTGAGTAAACCCCAATAGAAAGACACTTCACACACAATCACACTGATAACTCACACTAATACGAAAGTGTCACAATATACCCATATTATAACAACCTATAAACTTTTATGCCAATATAAGAAGTGTTAAGGTAAATAAAAAAGGTGAGCTATACGCCCACCAAGAAACTAACTTTTCATCTGTTTTGCTAAAAAACCAGCTGCTGTACTGGCTAACTTAACTTCAAGGTCAGCCATCTCAGCCCCATCTTTCTTAGAGGCTAATACAACAGCACCGATGGCATCACCATCCATCATAATTGGTACTATAACTTGTGCTGTAAATGTACTCTCTTCTTCTCCATAGATCCCTTCACAGAAGATATCTTCAGTCTTTTCATTGATAATCTTAATTTCTCCACTATTCATTACATCTTCTGTAATTGAACTAACAGGCTTATCGATAAACTTATTCTTTTTACCACCAGCTACTGCAACGATAGCATCTCTATCTAAAACACATGCCATATGTCCTGTTACCTCTGATAAGGAATCTACATATTCTTGAGCAAATTCTCCTAGCTCCCCAATTGGAGAGTACTTCTTTAAAATAACTTCTCCATCACGATCTACAAATATTTCTAAAGGTTCTCCCTCTCTAATTCTCATTGTTCTTCTAATCTCTTTAGGGATTACCACTCTACCTAAATCATCTATGCGACGTACTATTCCAGTTGCTTTCATTTTTAATTATTTAGTATCCTAAAAGCAGGAATACTAAGTAATTGTCACCTCCTAATAGTTTTATTTCCTTAGTACTCACTATTAGTATATAATTACTTTGAAAATTTTATTCTTATTATACCAACTAATGTAAAAAATCACTTGACTAATTCTGGAAATTTTCTTGAGGTGATAAAAAATTTAAGATATCTATTATTAAGTTAACTTTATCTTGATCACTTAAATTACTATTTGATATTTTAATTTTAGGTTCATTACTTGCCACAAATTTTAGTCTATCAAACTCTTGACTTATAGCAACTAACTTCTCTCCTGATAGAGAATGATTTTTGCTAAACTGCAACTCCAAAGCTTGACCCTTTTCTTTGACCTGTACTAGGGACATCTTCCTTCCCTTTATCTTAATTTTAGCCAATTCTAATAAAATTATTACTTCTTTTTTCAAATCACCAAATCTATCCTGCAATTCTTCCTTTAATCGATTATATTCTTCCATATCTGAAATAGCATCTATCTTCTTATATACTTCGATTTTCTGTCTAGAATCACTGATATACTCATCAGGTATATATGCATCTACTTTTAATTCCAATGATACCTCTAGCTTATCTTCTGCTCCTTCATCCTTTAAGTTCTTCACCGCTTCTTCCAATAACTTACAATACAAAGAGAAACCAATAGCTTCAATATGCCCATGTTGTTCAGGACCTAATATATTTCCTGCTCCTCTGATTTCTAAGTCTCTCATAGCAATCTTGAATCCTGAACCTAAATTAGTAAACTCTTTGATAGCCTTTAACCTCTTCTCTGCTATCTCAGAAAGTATTTTTTCTGGTTTGTATAATAAATAAGCATAGGCAATTCTATTGGTCCTTCCAACTCTACCCCGCAGTTGATAAAGTTGTGATAATCCCAGCTTATCAGCTTCATTAATAATAATAGTATTTACATTCGATATATCCATACCTGTTTCAATAATCGTTGTACAGACTAACACATCAAAGTTCCCTTCTAAAAAGTCTAACATTAGTTCTTCCAACTTTAACTCGCTCATCTGTCCATGGGCAATCGCTACCCTAGCCTCAGGAACCAATCTCTGAACATGGGCTGCAATCTCTCTAATATCTTTAACCCGATTATGTACAAAATAGACTTGACCTCCACGATTTATCTCTCTTTGAATCGCATCTTGAATCAAATCTTCATCGTATTTACCTACAAAGGTACGGATAGGATATCTATTCTCAGGTGGAGTCTCTATCAAACTTATATCTCTAACCCCAACCAAGGACATATGTAAAGTTCGTGGAATTGGCGTAGCAGTTAAAGTAAGTACATCTACACTTTCTTTTAACCTCTTTAACCTCTCCTTCTGTTTCACTCCAAAACGTTGCTCTTCATCAACTATTACTAACCCTAAATTTTTAAATTTAATATCACTAGATAATAATCTATGAGTTCCTACTATTAAATCTACACTCCCCTCAGCTAAGCCTTCAATACTACTTTTCTGCTCTGCAGCTGTTCTAAAACGACTTAGCATCTCTACATTAATAGGATAATCTGCAAAACGATCAACTAAATTATTCCAATGTTGTTGGGCTAAAATAGTAGTTGGTACTAAAAACACAGCCTGCTTTCCATCCATAATAGCCTTAAAGATCGCTCTAATAGCTACCTCTGTCTTTCCATAGCCCACATCACCACATAAGAGTCTATCCATAGGTTGTTCTGATTCCATATCCTCCTTAACAGCTTCAATGGCTTTTATCTGGTCTGGAGTCTCCTGATATGGAAACTCCTCTTCAAACTCTTGTTGCCAAATAGTGTCTTCTCCAAAAGAATATCCTCTTTGAAGCTCTCTTTTAGCATATAGTTCTAATAGCTCTTCAGCCATCTCTTCAACGGACTGTTTAACTCGAGCTTTCGCCTTGGTCCAGCTATCGCCATCTAATTTATGTAATTTTGGTTCTTTATCCTGTAATCCTACATATTTTTGAATCAAATCGACTTGTTCTGTAGGTATATATAATTTATCATCCTTTGCATATAATAAGACCAGATAATCTTTGTTCTTCCCTTGTATTGTTAAAGTTTTTATTCCCAAATACTTACCTATTCCATGATTCTCATGAACAACATAATCACCTTGTTTTAAATCGGTAAAAGAAGATAATTTAATCCCTTGTTCAAAAGCCTTGACCCTCTTCCTTTTTCTTTTATTCTTCTTGAAAATTTCATTTTCAGTATAAAAGATAAATTTAATATCAGATAAGATAAATCCATTAGATAGATTATTGACAGTCAAAACTATATTCCCTAGTTTTAATTCATCAGTAATGTTAGATATCACAACAGCAGGTAAATCAGCTTCCTGTAGCCTTTCTTTTAACTTTTCGGCTTTACTTTTGCTCGATAGACCAATTACAATTTTATAATCATCTTTAAAATAACTTTTAAGTTTGTTTACAAAAAATTCAAGTTTACCTTGATATGCCTCTAATCTTCTGCTATTAATCTCTAAAGTAAACTTAGCATCTATAAAATCTATCTCTTTAGTAATTGGAGATAGGTATAATTTATAATTATCCCCTCTATAGAGCAACTGATTAAAATCTATAAATAGTTCCTTATAGCTCTCTAATACTCTGCCTTGCCTTAATAAATTAGAGTAACTCTGACTGATATTTGATAAAAATTCTATAGCTGATTCTTTCAACTTAATTGGATTGTCAAAGATTATAATGTCATTAAAGTAATCTAATAGGGTAGTTGGCTGATAGAAATAACTTAAGTACTGTCTGATTTCTGGAAAGTAAATACCTTCTTTCATCTGTTCTAAGTTACTAATCACAATCTCTTTAATTCTCTGTCTGGCATCTTGTGATATATCTTTAGATTCTTTCTCTACATCTTTCTCAATCTGCTTTAAAGCTATATCCATCTTATCTCTAGGTATGATAAACTCAGTAGCTGGTCCTAATTCTACTTCAGTTAATTCACCTTTAGAGAGCTGTGTTCCTATATCAAAATTACGAATTGATTCAACCTCATCACCAAATAGTTCTATTCTAATTGGCTGCTTAACAGTATAAGGATAAAGATCTACTATTCCACCTCTAATACTAAACTGCCCCTTAGTCTCTATAATATCAACTCTTTCATAACCTATCTCTACCAAATAAGCTGATAAATCTTTAATATCTAACTCTTGGTTTATGGACAGATTAATTATATAATCTCTATAAACTGAATAAGGGATAACAATCTCTAATAGAGCCTGAATGGGTGCTACAATCAGCTTACCCTCATTATTAACTAAACTATTAAGAACCCTTAACCTCTCCGCCTTAACACTCTGTTCAACCTCTAAGGATTCATGGGGTAAAATTTCTAGCCTAGGAAATAGCAAAACTTCATCTTCTGAAACTAATCTAGTTAAATCTTCATAAGTATCATCTGCTTTTTGCATAGTAGAAGTAACAATCAGTAGCCCTTTATTTAATCTGCTTTTAAGATTAGCCAGAAAGAAGTTCTGGCTACTATCATCTAATCCTATTATTTTTACTTCTTCTTCTGACTGATAATAGGTCAGTAACTTCTCAAATTCTATATGACCATCCATCAAGTTCAATAAATTCTGTCCCATCCAAATCTACCCCTTTAAACCAAAATTAAAATAATTACTCTAGTATTAAAAATACAAAAATACTATGAAATAAACTAAAGGGCCTTAGGTTTACCTAAGACCCTTACCTTCAAAGTCTTTAATGTATTTGATTATTATGAATAACATTTGACCAGTCATAATCTTCTATACAGTCATCACAGGTCAAACTAATATATACAGTATCATTTTCCATTTTTATTATATCCTCTTTCTCTTGGTCAGTCAAGATGTTTAAACCTAGAGTTTCTTGATTAAAGTCTTCTAATTCAAGGTGTTCAATTATTTTTTGACATTTGTCACAGCGATAAATAATCTTCATAACGTTAGCCTCCCTATTAAATAATTCCAAGTCATATGGATAAGTGATGTTATTAAGATAGCCAATACTATATTACTGAGACTCCAAATAATTAAAGTTATGTAAGCAAATAAAAGATGGCTAAATACAGCTAACAGAGCAGCAATTCTATTATTTAGATAATCAAAAGTTCCTTCGACAATACCAAAGATAAGATGAACTAATATTAAATCAGCTCCAAATATATAACAAGAGAACGTCTTTAAACTCTCTTCTAATATGGGAATAATATAGACTATAGCTTGATTCCCAATTCTCGATACTAAATAGCGGTTAATAATAAAAGCTAAACAAGAAGCTAATAATCCTGTAAATATAAAATTCATAATTGGCTCCTAAATTCATTATGTATATAACATGAAAAAAATTTAAATTAATTTAGCAACGCCCTGAGGTAATTTACCCGAAGAAGTACTCTTGGGGTGAGAATTAATGCGAATCACACGAATTAGGATATTAATAGATTAGATTAGATTAAATTAAAGACTTAAAAGCTCTTGATTTTAATTCGCATCAATTCGTGAGATTAGTTGCAAAAAATTATTTGAACTTGTTAGTATTACTATAACGGTTAATATCAAATCTTTATCGGTTTCTATATAGTTAAAAGGTCGATGATGAAATTATATAGAATTTCTCTGATTATTATAGCCCAATAAGCTATAAATATACAAAAACCTGAGAATATTCTCAGGTTTAAAGGTAGAAGATATTTAATTATATTTGTTCATTGCTTTATTCAAATCTATCTCTAGATACAGCTTAATTGCTGAAGCTGACTGCTCTATTGCATCTTTAATAGAACTATCTTCTTCTTTGTTAAACTTTCCTAAGACATAATCAACAACTGTACCATAAGCTGGACGGCCTATCCCTATACGCAACCTATTAAATTCTTTATTCCCTAAATGGTTGATGATAGAGCGGATACCATTATGTCCACCATGTCCACCTTTAGGCTTTAATCTAATTTGGCCGACCTCTAAATCCAAATCATCATAAATTACCAGAATATCTTCTGTTTCAATATTATAATAGTCTGCTAAAGCCCTTACTGCCTCTCCACTATTATTCATAAAGGTTTGGGGCTTAGCCAAAATAACCTTCTCTCCAGCTATTCTAGTTTTAGCCACTAAAGCCTTCTTCTCTTTACTGCTTACTTCCTCTCTATACTCTTTAGCCAAATAATCAATCACCATAAATCCTACATTATGACGAGTAGTCTCATATTTAAAGCCTGGATTTCCTAATCCAACTATCAATTTCATTATAATCCCTCCAAATAAACCTATTAACTTATACCTTTTATTATTTAACACCTATATTAAAAAAATAAGGCGTAATCACAATGATTACGCCTTAAATTGAGTATTATTAATTAATATTACTCTTCCTCTTCTTCGTCATCTGCTTTTTCACCAATTACTTCTGGTTCAGTGATTTCTTCTTCTTCAGCATCTTCAGCTGGAGCTGCTTCAGGAGCAACTACTGTAGCAACTGTTTCACTAGCATCAGTTAAGATAGTAATATCTCCAGTATTTACATCTCCAATATTTAAAGATTGTCCCATATCTAACTCTGTAACATCTACTTCAATCTTATCTGGGATATTTGTAGGTAAACATTCAACTTCAACTTCTCTAAGTATTTGTTCTAAGATTCCACCTTCTCTTGTACCAGCAGCAGTTCCAACTAATTCAACTGGAACCTCAATTGTAACCTTCTCATCCATATTGATTCTATATAAATCAATGTGTAATAAGTCTTTTTTTACAGGCTCTAATTGAGCATCTTTAACCATTACAGTCTCTTTGTCACCATTACTTAAAGTTAAATCAATAATAGCATTTCCACCAGTAACTCTACTAGCTTCTTTAGCATCTAATTTTAAGTTAACAGGTTCTTGACCTAATCCATAAAGAACACCAGGAACAAGACCTTCTCTTCTTAATTGTCTAGCAACACCTTTTCCTTTTTGTTCTCTAATATCAGCCTTAAGTTGTAAACGATCCATGACTAATCTCTCCTTTTTTAAATTTTCTCATAAACTTTATTATAACACTTTTAATTTAAAGTATCAAAAAAACTAGAATAAAACACTAACAGATAGATCTTTGTATATTCTTTCTATTCCTTCAGACAATAATGGAGCTACTGATAAGACAGTTAACTTGTCCATTAATTTATCTTCTGCTAAAGGAATAGTATTAGTGACAACTAACTCAGTTATTGGAGCTTCACCTAACCTCTCTATCGCTGGTCCAGAGAATAACGGATGAGTACAAGTAGCAAATATCTCTTTAGCACCATGCTCCTTTAATGCTCTAGCTGCATTACAGATAGTACCTGCAGTATCGATCATATCATCCACTAAGATTACATTCTTCCCATCAACATCACCAATTATGTTCATAACTTCAGATACGTTAGCCTTAGGTCTTCTCTTATCTATGATTGCAATAGAAGTGTTTAACTTATCAGCAAAGTCACGCGCTCTTTTAACCCCTCCAATATCTGGAGCTACAACAATTACATCTTCTAAGTTCTTTTCATTGAAGTATTCTGCTAACCTTGGAGCACCTAATAAATTATCTACAGGAATATCGAAGAACCCTTGAATTTGACGAGCATGTAAATCGATTGCAACTACACGATCGGCGCCAGATTCAGCTATCAAATTGGCAACCAATTTAGCAGTGATTGGATCTCTAGGTTTTGCCTTTCTATCTTGACGAGCATAGCCATAATAAGGAACTACTGCAGTGATTTCTTTAGCAGATGCTCTTTTTAAAGCATCAATAATAACTAATAATTCCATTAAACTATCATTAACTGGTGGACAAGTCGATTGAACAACAAAGACATGATCACCTCTAACACTATCTTCAATCTCAACACCAATCTCTCCATCACTAAATCTCTTAACGTCTGCATTGACTAATTTTGTCCCTAAACATTTACAAATTTCTTTTGCTAATTTTGGATTAGCATTACCAGTAATAATTTTCAGTTCTTGATTGCTTGATGGCATCAATATAGACCTCCTGTTAATAGTATACATCTTTATATTTATATTAAGTTATAATAAAGAACTAATCCATTGATTTAGCTGGAACACCTACAACTACATCCCCATCTTTTACATCCTTGGTAACTACTGAGCCAGCACCTGTAGTTGCATTATCTCCTATTCTCAATGGAGCAACTAATGTAGAATCACTTCCAATAAAAGCATTGTCACCAATAACTGTTCTATGCTTATCCTTGCCATCATAATTAGCAGTAATAGTCCCTGCACCAATATTGCTATTATCACCAATAGTAGCATCACCGATATAACTTAAATGGGGAACTTTACTACCATTACCTATTTGGGAGTTCTTAATCTCTACAAAATCACCGACTTTAGCATCATTACCTATTTTAGTTCCTGGACGTAGATAAGCATAAGGTCCTATTAAAGTAGTAGCTCCTATTTCACTTTCAATAATAATAGAAGATTCTATCCTTGTACCTTTTTCGACAAAAGAATCTTTTATTCTACATTGTGAACCAATAACTACTTCGTCATTGACCTTAGTTTTTCCTTCTATAAAAGTAAAAGGATAAATAATTGTATCTTGACCTATTTCCACTTCACTATCTATATATGTATTATTCGGGTCAATAATTGTAACCCCATTTGTCATATGCTTCTCACAAATCCTTAGTCGCAGTGTCTTCTCTGCCTTAGCCAAGTGATTACGAGTATTCACTCCTATAGTCTCTTCATAATTATCAGTTACTACTGCTGTAACCAATTTTCCTTCTTCAGCCAAAATTCCAGCAACATCTGTTAAGTAATATTCACCTTGAGCATTATCAGTATCTAATTTAGCCAAAGAATTTAATAATAATTCACTATCAAAACAACAAATTCCAGTATTGATTTCATTAATATCAGCTTCTTCTTTAGTTGTATCCTTATCCTCAACAATCTTAGTAACATGACCTTCTAAGTTACGAACAATTCTACCATAACCTGTTGGATCAGCCAATTTTGTTGTTAAAATAGTTGCTGCTGCCTTTTGACCTTCATGCTCTTTAATTAGATTATTTAAAGTATCTGCAGTCAATAAAGGAGTATCGCCATATAAAACCAATACAGTACCAGCAAAATCCTTCAACTGATCCTTAGCCTGCATTACCGCATGACCTGTACCCAATTGTTTCTCTTGTTTTATAAATTCAAGTTTACCAGTAGTATTCTCTTTTACTAATTCCCCTTTATAACCTACTATCACTATATTATGTATAGGCTCTAGTCTATTAGCGGTATCGACAACATGCTGTACCATACTTTTTCCAGCTACCTGGTGTAAAACTTTAGGTAATTTAGATTTCATTCTAGTACCTTTACCTGCAGCCAAAGTAATTGTCATTAGTCTACCCATTAATCTTCCTCCTTTAAAAAAATAGAATCAAAGTCTATTAAATTCCAAACCTCAGATTTAATAATCCGACTAATCTTTATTTTATCAGCAACCTCTGGTAATTTACCAGTCATAAAATATTCTCTAGCATAAATAGGATAAATAGCATCCTTTAAGCCATACTTAATAAAGAGATCTAAATCTTGATAGGCATTAAATAATCCAATTGTATTACCATCAAATAGGCTTTCAATTATTTTATCTAAACTCGCTCCTGAGATAATATTAGATATATTACTATTTCTAACCATCTTCATTGTATCATCATAATTATGTAAAGCTTTAATTTTACTGCCATAAGCCTTCTCTAATACAGTAATATCACAATTAAAATTATGACCAACAAAAATATCTGGTTTAACTTCATAAATTATATCTTTTAAAATTTTGATTCCTTCCACAATACCTACTGCTGGAGCTAAGTCTTTGTTAGTAAAGATAATTCCCAGCCTCCAGCCTTGAGTATCTTTGATAGCATATTGAATAGAATCCAATTCACTCCACAAATACTCAGTATCAATACACATAATAACTTCGGCCTTTGGTCTTCTACTCAAGTTAATATCAAATTTTGGACTAGTCAATTTTTTATAAGTCTCGTCTAGTTTTCTTAGCTGTGATAAAATTTTAGAGTTCTTATTCTCAATATTAATTGTCCTTGCTATTCTGGTTAGAGAGGCACTTTTAAAATCATATTCTGTAGGAAATGTATCTAGCATCTTCTTTAATCTCTTTCCCCTACCTAAAATTACAGCCAATTTGTGTTCATAGAGTCTATCTTGATAGAGTTCATCAGTGTCTAGATAAATCTTCATAGTAACTCCTTCCCTAGCCAGAGGATAATAAGTGAAAATTGGTCAAAATATTTAAAAGGTTCATTTATACTATAAATTTAAAAATTTCAATAATATCAATTAATTCTTATTCTATATTAAAAATATATTTTAAAGTTTTCAACAATATCTATAATTTATAGGTTCGTGAATCTAGAATAAAATTTAGCTATGGTGCTATAGGGAGATAAAGCGACACTTTCATGTCAGGAATCGGAAATCTAGAATCAGTCTGTTTTACTGATAACTGGTTCCTGACTCCTGATTCCTAAAACTGTCCCAATATAGCCGTTAAGTTTCATTTTGAATTCACATATCTATAATTAAATAACTAAATTATAACAAGTAGATAAAATAAAAAATGGAGTAAATACTCCATTATTACTAGAAAATCTAAAAAATATATTTATTAGTACTTACTAGTTAATCACAGGTATTATAACAAAGGGAGAGTTTACTGTCAAGATTATTATATGTATTTAAATTTAATTTATTCTATTATAGAATATGGAGTTAATAGTTGAACTCACGTTGATTTATAAAAATTTAACAACAATATGAATCCTCTTGCTTAAGCAAGAGGACCTAGTCTTTATCATTTTCTTTTTTATCTAGAATCTCTAACAGCTGCGCTCTATCAGAAACTGGATACAAAGAAGTCAGTCCTCGTTTTCCTCGATTAAATTTAGTCAAAGGTCTTCCATCATATAGGGAATCACCTATTTTGGCCTTTTCTTTTTTCTTCTTGACTTCATTAACAGTTCCTAATTTTTCTTTAATACCAGCTATATTTAATCCTTTTTCTAACATCTCTTTAATCTCTTTTAGTCTTTCAATATCACTTTGAGAGTAAATTCTCTGATTTCCTTTAGTTCTAGCAGGCTTTATCAACTCAGATTCTTCATAATAACGGATCTGCCTTCCTGTCAAACCTGTCCTTTCTTGAACAACACCAATAGAATATACTGGCTTTTCAGAGTCTAATTCTGCCATAAGAATTCCTCCTTTACTATACTAATAAATTTATTTCAGATTAGTCACCCAGCTACTAGGTCTAACGATTATCTCTTCTTTAAAGTCATCAATATTCTCTAATACAACTAAAGATGTATAATCTTCAACCAATTTATCTGTTGGCTGGGCAGTCTCTACTAATACACCTAAATCTAATACTTCTGCTTTGAATTCCCCCATTAAATCTAACATTCCTTTAGCTGTACCTCCAGCTTTCATAAAATCATCAATAATAATTACTTTAGAACCCTCTGGTAAAGCCCTACGAGATAGAGACATCTGTTGTATCTTTCTAGAAGAGCCCGTTACATAATTAATACTTAGCACTGAACCTTCTGTAACCCGACTACTTCTTCTAATACTGACAAGGGGCAAGTTCAAGGCTCTAGCAGCCATCAAAGCGATTGGAATACCTTTAGTTTCCATCGTTATTATGTACTCAGCTCCTAAATCAGAAAATTTAGTAGCAAATATCTCTCCAACCTTATCCATTAGAGCAGGATTGAAGATCAAATCTGTCATATATAAATAGCCACCTGGTAAAATCCTTGTTGAATCAGATAAATATTCACATAATTCATAGATTACATTCTGAATATCCTTAACCCCTTTATCTGGAATAAACCTAACTCCACCTGCTGCTCCAGATACTGTCTCGATCTTACCCATCTTCTCTATAGAAAAAACTTTTTTTATGATGGATAGATCTTCACTAATAGTAGATTTAGCAGCATTAAAGCGTTCAGTAAAATAATTTAAAGAAATCAATTTATAGGGTTGATCAGTTAATATCTTAGTTACAGCAACAATCCTTTCACTCCGTCGCATCTTCATCTTAAAAGCATGCCACTCCTTCCGAACATTCGAACCTATTTTTTTATAAAACTTTACTTCTTCTCATATTATCATTAATTATACTCTTTGTAAATAGGTCAATTACTTTTTATACCCGAACCTTTGTAAATTTTTTCTATTAAATTATAATCGGCAGGTTTATCAATATCAAATCCGATCTCTGGATAATCAGAGATAATAGCTTTTCCTATATATCCTGTTAATTTATATATCTCCTGTTCAATTAAAGCTATAGATAGTTTTCCAGCCAATAACTTAATTATAAATGTAAAACCTAATAAATAAGCCAACTTCCATGGCTTCTTTCTCCATTTCAATATCTTATCTAACAACTCTTCTAGTCTTAAGACTATCTCACCATTAACTAAAAAGATATTTCCTCCTGTAAAAGTACCTTCAGTTAGGGAAAAATAAGTCCTATTGCTTTTCGGAAAGGAAATTTCTACAAATTCTTTGGGGATAAGTGGATAATAAAAGGCAGCCTTTCCACCTTCACATTTAGCTAAAAAATCCTCTATAGCCTCAACAGTAATTAGAGGTATATCAGAAGTAAAGATTAAACTATAGGGACTTGTTGCTGTTTGCAATCCTAGCTTAAGGTTCTCCAATAGAGAATCTTGGCAGGGAATAAATTTATCGATATTTCTTTTATTTAATTCATTAGGACCTACTACTATAATATTATCTATCAAGGAGACTTCTCTTAATCTATCTGTTATATATTCTGTTATAGCTTTACCATTAAGCTCAATTAAAGCCTCATAGTCTTGATTGCTAATTTCAGATAATCGACCATTATTTTTAGCTCCTGCTAAAACTATAGCATCTAAGCCCATTAATCTCCCCTCCCTTGATATTTATTAAATCTCTGTTACTCCATGGTCAATAGTCTTAGTGATTACTATATTGTATTCTCTAGTCAATTGACTGTCTAATTTATCTTTAATCTTGTTTGCCTCTTCTATTCCTGATACAAATCCCAAGATAGTTGGCCCACTTCCAGACATCAAGGCCTTATCAGCTAAATCTGCTACTTTATCTTTTAAGCTAGCAACTTCAGGATAAAGCTCTAAGGTCACACTCTCTAAAAGATTAGTCAGATTATTGATAATAAAACCTCTATCCTGCTCTTTTAAAGCCCTTATAACTTTATCTGTAGCTGGATGTCTAGTAATCTGTTCTAAATTTAAGTTGCCATAAACATTGGCTGTAGATACTGAAAGCGGAGGGTTAATAAGAACAAGATAAAGCTGTGGACATTTAGGTAACTCTTTTAAGTCTGTCCCTATTCCTGTTGCTAATTGAGTTCCTCCTTTAATACAAAAAGGAATATCAGCTCCTAACTTAGCCCCTATTTCAGCCAACTGCTCTGATGTTAAGCCTAACTCCCATAACCTATTAACAGCTACTAAGGTAGCTGCAGCATTGCTACTACCACCGGCTAAACCAGCTGCTACAGGTATTCTTTTATCTAGGTTAACTCTAAGTCCACCTGCCAATTCAAACTCCTTAAACAATAGCTCAGCTGCCTTATGGATTAAATTTGATTTATCTGTTGGAACCTCAGGATGATTACTTATAATCTCAATTCCTTTATCGGTTTTAGTAAATGATATTCTATCATGTAAGTCTATAGTCTGCATGATCATCTCTACCTCATGATACCCATCTTTTCTCTTTGCTAGTACATCTAATGTTAAATTTATTTTTGCGTGTGCAATTAAATCTATACTATCCATGACTATATCCACCTCACTATTTAAGCTCTTATATAGTTAGTTAGTCATTTAATAGTAAACTCCTTCTTATTATTGCTCTTATCAAAGATTCCTGGCAAATCATCTTCACTTAATGGGCTATAGTTACAGAAGAATGAACGAATTAGATAAAGAGGAACCCTATATATAAAAGCAAAGGCTACTATAAATAGATAGCTTTTAATCTTCAGCAAGTCAACTTTCTTTGATAGATTAAACAAGCGATAAATTGCTAAGATTGGAAGTTCATCCTCCCCATCAAATATAACTAGATTATTATCTTTTATGTAAACGGCAATTCCTCCCACTTTGATCTGCTTTTTAATTAAGATATTATCTCCACAGAGACTACAGTATATAACTTTATTTATATTGTTGCTATTGATTAAATTCATATTCTCTCTATTATCAACATCTAAAATAAGATACTTATCTCCTACTTTTTTTTGAAAAATTATCTGTTTTAAATATGCTAATTGACTATCTACTAACTTAGAAGCTGTTATTATTTTATTTGCTTCATAACTTAGCTCTCCCTTTCTCAACACTTCGGACTCTATTGTCAAGATATCAGTTCTTATAGTAATAGTCCCATCATTAATATACTTCAAACCCTTTTGATTCTTCTTCTGACAAATTATCTTCCTGTGCTTCTTTACAAAAATATTGCTTCTTATTTCAGTTAATATTTCTATAATCAAATTAATTATAAGATTATCCTTTCGCTTCATTAAACTCTACCTCCACTTATATCTCTGTACCTTTTATTATATACAATTTTTGGTTATAGATACCCTTACTTCTATTCTAATTATTTATACAATCAGTCAAATTTAAAGATAACGATTATCGGTTAATGGGGATATTGGGACACTTTTAAACCCCAGTGTATAGTGTATAGTTGAGAGTGGATAGTTAAGTACAAAACCTTAAATCACAAAGCTTTTAATCTTTTTACTATCAACTATACACTATCAACTATCAACTGATACAAAGTGTCGCACTTTCTCTCTATAACGTCATATTTAACTCTGCCTCCAGAATAAAAATCTATAATATCTGTAGCTTACATAATTAATTTTAACTTATTAGCCTCTAAATTAATATAATAATCTAAGAAAATAAATTGATAAGGAGGTCTAGTTATGGCTAAAATATTAATTATATTAGATGAAAGAACTCTATATCTTTATCAGAACAACCAAGTAGTCAGATCTTTTCCAGTAGCCATTGGTAAAGCAAATACACCTACACCTACAGGAAACTTTTTAATCATTAACAAGTTAAAAAATCCTTATAATAAAGCTTTGGGAACACGTTGGATGCAATTTACTCATCAGATGCACGGAATTCATGGTAACAATCAACCTTCATCAATCGGTAAAGCTATCTCAAATGGATGTGTTAGAATGTACAATAAAGATGCAGAGTTTCTTTATAACAGAGTAAGTATTGCTACTCCTGTTGAAATCAGACAGAATCGACAAAGAGGTTCAAAAAATAGTGGTAAGTACTATACAGTTAAAACTGGTGATACCCTTTATCAGATTGCTAAAAAATTCAATACTACTGTTGAAAAAATCATAAATATTAACCCTAATATCCAAAATAAAAATACTATCTACCCTGGTCAACAGATTAAAATCCCAGATTGACACTGTACTTCTAATGGATTAAAGAGTATAATTATGTATATAATAATATTTGAGGTGATATATATGAAAAGAAATGCGGAAATCTCCATTATCCCTCTAGGTGGTAGAGGAGAAATTGGGAATAATATGATATTAATTGAATATAATGATGAAATCTTAATTTTAGATTGTGGAATTATGTTTCCTACAGAAGATATGCTCGGCATCGATTTGGTTATGCCTGATATATCCTATCTAATTGAGAATAAAGATAGAATCAAAGCAATGTTAATCAGTCATGGTCATGAAGACCACATCGGTGCAATTCCTTATTTCTTAAGAGAGATTAGTAATATACCTATCTATGGAACTAGATTAACTCTTGGGATGATAAAAAAGAAATTAGAAGAACATCGTTTAATGGGTTCAACGGAATTACGCCAAATATCTGCTGGACAAGAAATATCTTTAGATCCTTTTAAAATCAAGTTTATTAAGGTAAATCACAGTATACCAGATGCTGTTGCTATGGGTATTAAAACCCCTTCTGGAACTATTTTATATACAGGTGATTTTAAATTTGATCAAACTCCAATAAATGAACAACCTACTGATTTCAATGGATTAACTCAATTAGGAGAAGAAGGGGTTTTAGCTTTATTATCTGATAGTACAAATGCAGAACAGAAAGGTTACTCTGTATCTGAACGAGTAGTTAATGATACTATCAATAATATCTTTGAAAAAGCTGATGGGAGAATTATTGTAGCTACCTTCTCTTCCCACCTAGATAGATTACAACAAATTATTAATGCAGCCTATGAAACTGGTAGAAAGATTGCTATTTCGGGAAGAAGTATGATTGCTAATACTAAAATAGCCAAAGATTTAGGTTATCTTAACTTTCCTGATGATATGCTCTTAGAAATCAGAAAGATTAATAACCTCCCTGACCATAAAATAGTTTATCTAATGACAGGTAGTCAAGGAGAGACGATGGCTTCTTTAACTAGAATTGCTAGAGGTGACCATAGACAGATTAACCTACATAAAGGAGATACAGTCCTTCTCTCTGCAACACCTATACCTGGAAATGAAAGGTCTGTAGGAGAAACTATCAACCAACTTTTTGAAAAAGGTGCTAAGGTGATTTATGGAAGGGAATTAGATGTTCACGTTTCTGGTCATGCTTATCAAGAAGAGTTGAAGATGATGCTTAATATGACTAAACCTAAATATTTTATTCCTGTCCATGGTGAATACCGTCATCTCTATCATCATTCACTATTAGCAAAGGATGTGGGTATTCCAGAAGATAATATCTTCATAGCCAAAAATGGATCTCGCCTAAAGGTCAGTGAACAAAATGCCTACTTTGCATCTCCTGTATCAACAGGTAAGATATTAATTGATGGTTCTGGAATTGGCGATGTAGGAAATATCGTTTTAAGAGATAGAAGAATATTATCAGAGCATGGTATTATTATTGTGGTCATCACTATTGAGTCAGGTACAGGCAAAGTACTAGCAGGTCCTGATATTATATCTCGAGGATTTGTTTATATGAAAGAATCCCAAGAATTAATTGAAGAAGCTAAAAACAGACTAAATATAGCCTTAAAAGAGTGTGAAGAGAAGAATATCACTGATTGGTCTAAACTAAAGACCAAGCTAAAAGACCCTTTAAGAGACTTCATTTATAATGAAACTAGAAGAAACCCAATGATTATGCCAATCATTATGGAAGTACCACATAAATAAAAAGACTGTAGGAATCTAGATTCCTACAGTCTTTTTATTTATTAACCTCTCGGTCTTCTAGGTTGGTCACGGTCATCAATTATACACCTTGGTATAATCAACTTCTGACCTACCTCTAAATAATCTGGATTATCTAAGTCATTAGCATCAACAATAGCATCTACCGTTGTTCTGTAACGTCGTGCTATCTTATATAAAGTATCTCCAGCTTGAACTACATAGATTATTTTAGATGGTCGCTCACACTCATCTCTATCTACTACAGGAGATACAACTACTATATCTGTAACAATAGTTAACTGTCTGAAGTTAGTTACTTTAGCAAACTTTCTTAAGGTAACTACCATTTCAACGGTTCTATTATTTAATCTGTTCCCTTTAACCTTCTTAATTTCAATATCACTATGGCAAGACATACCAGCCTCTGCCTCAGGAATGTTAATAAAGTTCTCAATATTAAATGGACGATGGAAATAATGAACTGGCTGTGTCCCTGGAGTATCATCAGCTGTCGTATCTGCTACATAAAGAACACTACCTTCTCCCTCGCTTGTAACTACTACTCCACCATCTTCTACAACACATGTTGTATTAGATAATTGAGCATTTGTCTCCAGAATACGTTCAATATTAGGTTTTACATCTGGCACAATAAGATCTTCGGTAACTGTTTCACTTACTGTATCCTCTCCAATTACCTCTTCTACTCTTAGTAATTCTTCCTCCACTTCAACTCTATCACTATCAATTCCTGTTACTACCAACATCTGTTTAGGCTCAGTGACCTTAACAAATACTTCTATTACTGCCCTTACCTCTACTTGTCTATTACCATTTGTAATTGTATAATCCCATCTCTTGACCTTAACCTCAGTAAATGATGTCATATCATCATCTGCACCTGGAACATCTATAACCTCCGAGAATGTAAGGCCTCCTTCAAAGAAGTGAACTGGTTGTGTTCCTGGAGTATCATCAGCTGTTGTATCTGCTACATACATAACTCCTACTTCAAATTGCCCATCTACAATAACTGCACCATCAGTTATTTCAACATTTTTATCCTCTAATGCTCCTCCCTCCACCTTTAAAACTCTTTCAATTGGTGGCTTAACTGTAGGAACATCAACAATTCCTTCTACTACTACTTGATAAGTATTCTCTCCTACTACATTTTCAATTCTTAATAGTTCTTTTTCTACAAGTTCTTCTCTAATTCCAGTTACATCAGTAATAATAGTCATTTGTCGATAGTCAAATACTTTAGCAAACTTCTTAAGAACAACAGTTACTTCTACAGTTCTTTCATCAATAAAGTCATAGCTAGATCTTAGAACATCAACATCAACGTAAGCACTCATATAATCCTCTGCTTCAGGAATATCCACAAAGTTACTAAAGGTTATCTCTCCATGAAAATAATGTACTGGCTGATCACTTGGTGTATCATCTGTTGATGTATCTGCTACATACATAACTCCTACTTCAATAACTCCATCAATTGTCACTCCACCTTCTTCAACAGTTACCTCAGTGGATTTAATCTTTGTGCTCACCTCTAAAATTCTCTCTATGTCTGGCTTTGCTTGAACAGGTATTGGAAGTTCTTTAGTAATTGATTCTCTAACTGTATCTTCTCCAATAACGTATTCTACTCTTACTTGTTCTTCTTTAAAATTAATTGCCATTTTATTCCTCCTCTCCTTCTATTAAACTGCTTTCATTTATAAATATATGCGATAAAAACTAAAATGTGCACAACTTAACCTTACAATTATTGGATAATTTTAATTTATCATTCTAGCATATATATTATTAAGGGGGTGAAAGTATGACTTTAGGTTATCCTGATGAAATATTACCTTATCCTGCTGTAGAATATATTCCTCTAAGCATTAGAACTAAAAATTTTAATGACAATTGGATAAATAAATATGATAATAAGTTATACATCTTAGACAGTCAAAATCAATCTAAAACTGTACTAAATAGATTGGGAATAATCTATCCTGATAATATTAACTTTAATGACAATCTATTAATTTTATTACTAAACGGGAAAATAGAAGATATCTATTACCGTGGATACAAGGTACAAATGATTGGCAAGCAAATAAATGATAGTTATCATCTCTTCACTATCACTAAAGAATACTTCTATAAGGATAAATTAATCTTCAATTTCTTCTTAAAAACTGGAGAACTTATAGCAAAAGAGAGATATCAACTCTAGTTGATATCTCTCTTTTGCTATCTATAAATATATCTACCTCAAAATTAAATTTGGAAATAATAGAATATGGGTATATTGGGACACTTTTAAACTCAGTGTATAGTGTAAAGTTGATAGTGGATAGTTAAGTTCAAAACCTTATAACATAAAGAGTTTAATTGGTTAACTATCCACTATCAACTATCAATTATCAACTGGCACGAAAGTGTCGCTTTATCTCTCTTAAACTACACTTTATAATTAAGCAAGTACCGCCTAACTATCCTAAATATATCGATGGATTACTCTCTATTTGGTCTCGACCAATCTCTTGACCTGATAGAGTAATCACTCCCTCTACCGTCTCTTCAGTAAATTGCCTACTCTTAATCAATTTACTTATATTAAATAGCAGAATAACTTCCCCTGTATCAGAGCTACCTATGTGAGAAGGAATTACCCCTTTTCCTGAAATCTCCTTACCCTTCCTATCAACACCAAAAAATCTAACCTGCTCATAATCAATATTATAATTATCAACCTTTACAGATAAATAACCTGGAATTTGCTCTTCATGAGCAGTAAATAAATGGCCTATCCCAATATTGATATCCCTTCTCATACGCAACTCATACTTCTTAGGTAAATTAGTTTTTCTCAATACTTCCATTGTATATCCTCCCTTTGTTAATTAATCACAGCAAGATAGTATATTTAACATAAAACAATATGAATAACATATTATTTTATCATCCTTCATAAAAACATAAGTAAATTCTTAACCAGTCTAATATCTACTATTTATCTTATTCAAATAAGATAAATAGTAGACTAAAAATTCGATAAATATCAAATTTATTATCATAATTAATCTAGCACTTGATTATTTTCTACAAAGTCAAATATCTAAAATAAGATTAAACTCTGATTAAAATATAGATAAACAACTCTAGAATGTAATTTAAATATCCTAATAATTTAATACCTTTAAGTTCTTAACTAAAAACCTTAAAAGATAACTTTCAGCAACG
>NZ_JBSQYM010000019.1:0-26406 GCF_055140805.1 Orenia sp. | reverse complement strand
AGATGTGTATAAGAGACAGCTATTATTCTCCCTCTTACCTCTTCAATAATCATCTTATGAGTTCTAGGATGAGAAAATAAATAAGAGACCAATAAGTTATACTCACTTTGATTAATTTGATCATAATATAACATAGTATCTAAGATAGGAACTGGAAATTTATCCTTTGGGACAATAGCCACTAGTTTTTTCTGCCCACCGGGCATTTGAGCATATATCTTTAAATCATAAATTCCACCATAGAAAAAAGATTCTTTTCCTTTTTCGACTATAAAATCCTCTAAATTTAATTCACAGAAATCATAATTAGTACTTGGAGTAGCTACTAAGTAGTATATTTGTTCAAAAGAAAATTCCAAATTTTCTAGCTCTTGTCCTATTTGCAGTAACTTCTTTTTAGCAAAAAATTCAAGACCCCAAAAATAGAAACAATCCCCAAAGTGTAGTAAACAAGCAACATAAGTAAAGATTCCAACAATTAACAAATCACTTGGCATCTTATCACCTCTCTTCCTATTTGGGAAAATAACTAAGCCCTTAACCATTTAAATAGACTCACTTACCACAAACTACGATAATTCTTTAATCGAACTTAAATACTCTTGGTGTAGTTTAACATTATTACGCCCACAAGACTTAGCATAGTATAAAGCCTCATCAGCCACATTTAATAACTCACGATCGGTACTAGCATCCTCAGGAAACATACCTATACCTATGCTAATTGTTACATTACCATTAGGTTGAGTCTCTTGATTATCAAAGTGGCTATCAGCTACCTTAGCCCTAATCCTCTCAGCAATAGTATAGGCTATATCTTGGAATACATTTGGTAAAATAATAGCAAACTCTTCACCACCAAATCTACAAACTACATCATTATCTCTTATATTCTCCTCTAAGATTCTAGCCAGTTGTTTTAAAGCCTCATTTCCTGCCGGATGACCATTATTATCGTTATAAGCTTTAAAGTAGTCTATATCCATCATTAATAGAGCTAAAGAAACCTCTCTCTCTTTAGCAAACTCTATTTCTTGTTCAAGGCTTGTTTGAAAATGCCTCTGATTATAGATGCCTGTAAGGTTATCTTTAACAGCCATATTCTCTTTTAATTTATGCAATTTAGCATTCTGTATAGCCAAAGCAGCTTGATTGGCAAAGGGTAATAATGAGTCTATACTTTTATAAGTAATCTCTCTCTTATTAGCAATGTTATCGACAACCAAAACCCCAATAGCTCCACCTTTAACAATCAAAGGAACAATAGCAAAAGCCTCCATTCCCAATTGGGCAGCTAAAGTACATTGAAACTTATCATCAGGATCCATAAATTTAATATTATAAGGTTCTTTATTCTTAATTGTCTTAGTGGCTATATGCGCCTTATCTAACTGAAATGATAGGTTTTGAATAATATCATTTAATTTCTTATCACTTAACTCTAGTTCTTCCTGTACAGCAATCATGCCTTCTAAATTAATCTTATTTTTAGCAACATTCTGCCAAGTCTGTAAGCCTTCATGCTGGTCTAGAGGACCAATACCAATCTTACCTGTTAACCTAGTCTCATCTCCATCATCAATCAGAAATAAGATAGCACGATTAAATTCTAGACCATAGCCAGCTGTTACAGCAGATAAAATTATCTGCAATACTTTATCCAACTCCAATGTCCCTTGTAAAATAGCACTAATCTCTCTAAGAACCCGTAATTCTTTAATTTGATTTGATAACCCCATATTTAATTTAATAATACTTTTGATCTTATCTTCAATCATGTAATTTAGCCTTCCTAAAACTAAAGAGATAACTAGAAAAAAAGATAGATGATACATAATTTCTATAGTACTAAACTCTGCCCAGATCAGAGCAGGTAAGACCACTATAGATGTAATCACCCCTCCAATTGTCCCTGTTAAGATTGTGCTTGCTCCAACAAATAAATATAAAGAAGTAACTCCAATAATACTATTAACAGGATTTCCAAATAATGAATAATTTATAATAAAAAGTATTACAAGTCCAGATAATAAAAGATAAGAATTAGCCATCAATTTCCTATTAAAGGAGGATACCATAATTAAAGTTATAGGTAATATTATTGATATAAGTAAGAATACTATTATTTCTAACATACAATCCCTCCTCTTTTTAATTAATATTCTATACCTTATACCTTTCTCCTGCAAAACAATTATAAAATGTTAATAAATATTAACATTTTAAGCAATAAAATTTAACCTTTTCTCATAAATTAAAGTCTGTAAACAACCTTATTTAATAATTGGATATAGATATCCAAGTCTAAAGTGTAATTTAATGGATATATTACGACACTTTTAAAATTAGCGTGAGTGGGTGTGTGAGTGTGAGTAAACCCTAATAAAAAGAAGTTTTACACACACTCACAGTCATAGCTCACACTCGACACAAAGTGTCGTAATATCATTATATTGTTTCATTCTAAAGTTGTTTATCTATAATCAAGCACCAACTAATTTATTCCATTTTAGTTTAAATTTTATTGATAAAGTTGAATCTTTTATAGCTTAAAGATATAAGTCAGCAAAAGCTATCATATGCATAGATCAATAGAACAAAGAAAGCCTAATATTAAAAAGCTTGTAACTGAAAAATCAGTTACAAGCTTTTTAATCAAAGATTATAAACTATTTACTACTTCTAAACATCTAGCACATACTGTTGCATGTTCATCGTCTTCTCCAACAGTTTCACTGTAATTCCAGCAACGGTCACACTTTTCACCAGCTGCTTGAACTACAGCTACTTTAATATCAGACTCTTTTCCTTCATAGACATCCCCAGTTACTTGCTCATCAGCTGCTGCCAATTGAGCAACAGAGACGATAAATAACTCTGCTAAATTATCAAATTGAGTTAAGAAGTCATAAGTCTTTTCACTTGGATAAATCTTAATAGCTGCATCTAAAGGATGTCCTATTATCTTCTCCTTACGAGCAAGCTCTAATGCCTTAGAGACATCTTTTCTAATAGCTATCAGTCTATCCCATTTAGCTGCTAGCTCTTCATCAATATACTCCTCTTTAAGCTCTGGCCAGTCCTCTAAGAAGACACTCTCTGCATGGTCTCCAGGTAGATACTTCCAAATTTCTTCTGCTGTATGAACAATTACTGGAGCAATAATCTTAATCATTGTAGTTAAGATTTCATACATAGCAGTCTGACCTGAACGTCTAACTGGATCATTTGGTTCTAAAATATACATTCTATCTTTAAGAATATCCATATAGAAGGAGCTTAACTCTACTAAGCAGAAGTTATGAACAGCATGATAAATCTTATGATATTCATAATTTTCATAAGCATCTTCTACAGTTTTAACTAGCTTCTGTAACTGCATTAATACCCAACGATCAATTTCAGTTAATTCACTGTATGGTACTGTATTCTCTGCTGGATCAAAGTCAGCTAAGTTCCCTAAAATATAGCGAGAAGTATTTCTGATTCTACGATAAACCTCTGCATTCTCTTTAAAGATTTTATCAGAAACTCTCACATCCTCTTTAAAGTTAGAAGAAGCAACCCATAATCTCAAAATATCAGCACCATACTGCTTAATAATATCATGAGGTGACACGACATTACCAATAGATTTAGACATCTTCTTACCCTTCTCATCAACAGTAAATCCATTAGTTACAACAGTCTTATAAGGAGCTTCCCCTCTAGCAGCAATTGACGTTAATAAAGAAGAGTTGAACCAACCACGATATTGGTCTGTACCTTCAAGATAAAGATCAGCTGGTCTATCTAAGATATCATAATTCTCCAATACTGCTGCATGACTAACACCCGAATCAAACCAAACATCCATGATATCCGTCTCTTTTTCAAACTCACTACCTTCACAATCAGGACATTTGAACCCTGCTGGTAAGATTTCATTGGCATCTAACTCATACCAGATACCAGAACCCTTCTCTCCAAATAACTCTTTTACTGCTTCAATAGTCTCTTCAGTTACTACTGCCTCTCCACAATCTTTACAATAGAAGATTGGAATCGGTACTCCCCAGACTCTCTGACGAGAGATACACCAGTCTGTTCTATTCTCGATCATATTAGAGATTCTCTTTTCTCCCCATTCAGGATACCAAGTTACATTTCTAACAGCTTCTAAAGCTTCATCTTTGATATCTTCTACACTAGCAAACCATTGCTTAGTAGCTCTAAAGATAACTGGATTCTTACATCTCCAGCAATGTGGATAAGAGTGATCAATGAAGTTTAAGCTCATCAATAAATCCTGTTCTTTTAATAAGTTAGTCACTTTAATATTGGCATCATCATAGTACATACCTGCAAACTCTTCTCCAGCTTCCTCAGTAAAAGTTCCTGTATTGTCCATTGGAGCAAATACTGGAATATCGTAGTCTTGACAAACAACATAGTCATCATGACCATGACCTGGTGCTGTGTGGACACAACCAGAACCTTGCTCTAAGGTAACATGATCTCCTAAAATCACTTGTGATTCTCTATCATAAAATGGATGCTTACACTTAACACCCTCTAACTCTTGCCCTTTAAACTCTGCTACTATACTATATTCTTCAACCTTGCAAGTCTTCATCATCTGATCTAATAGCTCTTTAGCAGCAACAATTCTACCATTAGGAGTTTGAGAGATTACATAATCAAAGTCAGGATGAACTGAAATCGCCATATTTGATGGGATAGTCCATGGAGTAGTAGTCCAGATAACTACAAAATCATCAGCAGTTAACTCTTCTCCACCTAACACCTTGCCTTCTTTGACTGGAAACTTAACAAAAATTGAAGGTCCTCGACTATCTTGATATTCAATCTCTGCTTCTGCTAAGGCAGTTTCACAACTAGTACACCAATGTACTGGCTTCAACCCCTGGTATAATAGTCCTTTTAATGCCATCTGTCCAAAAACTTCAATCTGCTTAGCCTCATATTTAGGATCTAAAGTAACATAAGCATTATCCCAATCACCCCAAACGCCCAATCTCTTAAACTGACCTTTCTGTCGCTCTACATATTTTAAAGCATAATCTTTACACATATCTCTTAGCTCTGTAATAGATAGCTCTTTTCTCTTCTCACCTAACTCCTTAGTTACCTTATGCTCAATTGGTAACCCGTGAGTATCCCAACCTGGAACATAAGGTGCCTGAAATCCCTTTAAGTGATTATATCGAGTTACAATATCTTTTAAAGTCTTTTGTAAAGAATGACCAAGATGGATATCCCCATTTGCATAAGGAGGTCCATCATGTAAGATAAATTGCTTAGCCCCTTCTCTTTTCTTTAATGCTTTCTCATAGATTTGATTCTCTTCCCAAAACTGTTGGAATTCCGGCTCACGCTTTGCTAAGCTAGCACGCATTGGAAATTCAGTCTTCGGTAGATTTAACGTATCCTTATAATTCATTTTTTACACCCCTCTTTTTATAGTTGACAGTTGACAGTGTACAGTTGACAGTTAAAACCTTTAAATATCTTATATTCTTTACAGGTTAAAGTAGTATCTATACACTGTGAACTATATTATAGGCAAAATAAACATACAACCTTTTTTCAACCACGAATCTCACTAATTTACACGAATTAGTGAAAAATTATATTAATAAATTAATTCTTTAATCATTAATCTTTTTATTCATGTTTCATCTGTGTTAATTCGTAGCTAACAATTCTTTTTTATTAAATAATCATCTAAAGATTTTGAACTTATTCACACTGACTACTGACACTCACACTACAAGGTGAAGTCTTTTTCACCTTGTATGTACAAAAAATAAAAAATCTCCTCCCAACAAGGGACGAGGTTATTATCGCGGTACCACCCTAATTAGTATATAAAGTAGCCAACAAATAGCTACCAAACATACTCACTTAAACAGAATAACGGTCTGCATCCGATCTCTCTTACTGTTAAGTTCAGAGAAATAGCTAAGAGGTGATCTTCAATATAGCTTCTGTTGCCAGGCTTCCACCATTCCCCAGTTCGCTCTAACTTTCACTATACCTACTCTTCTCTATCTTTGCTGTTTTTGAATATAACATTTTGTCTTATATTATAATATAGATTTTAAGCTTAGTCAATGAATAATTAAAATTTGAAGTATTATACAATAGATTAATAGAGATTCGTGAATCTAGAATAGAATTTAACCATAGCGTTATCGAGAGATAGTGCGACACTTTGTGTCGAGTGTGAGCTATGAGTGTGAGTGTGTGTAAAACTTCTTTTTATTGGGTTTACTCACACTCACACACCCACTCACACTTATAAAAAGTGTCCCAATATACCCATTAAGTTTCATTTTCAGTTAACATACCTATATTATATATTCTTATAAATTAAAATAAATAATTGAATAAAATATATTATCTCTCTACAGTTTCAAATAACCAAATCATTGATATAAGCTTAACTTCTTTCTATAATCAAGCCCTTCAAAAAATTTTGCCACGAATCTCCCGAATCCACACGAATAAATATCAAAAGATTATATTTATAAATTAATTCTTTAATCTCTTGATTCGTGTTTCATCTGTGTCAATTCGTGGCTAACTATTTTAATTTATCTTCTTTAAGAGGCTATATAATCTCTGAAAAATCATAGTCTATTTATCTTTTCAATATATATTGATTATCTTCTTACTTACTTAACTTCTTTAACCTTGAATAAACCTCAACCTCATCAGCTGATAATTTATCAGCACTCATAGAATGCTCTAAATAATCCACTGCTTTATTTCCTGAATTATCTTTCAAATTAGCATCTGCCTTATAATTAAGTAACAACTCTGTAATAAAGTTATTCCCTTCATAAGCTGATTCGATTAAAGCAGTCTTTCCTTGCTTATCTTGAATATCAGTATCTGCTTCATTTCTCAATAACTCTCTGACAGCTCCTACATTATTAGCTTTAGATGCCTTCATTAACGGAGTTCTTCCTTGATCATCTTGTTGATTAATATCTATTCCATTTGCAATCACTTCTTTTACTTTTTCAGTCGATGCAGTATCCCAGTTTATAACTTCTGTAGCAGAATTACCAAATGTAGTAACCGCTTCTTCTGCATCTGAAGTCTCTTTTTTGCTGACTTCTTGCTTAGTACTAGAGCTTGAGTCATTGGGAGTATTTACTTGAGACTGTTGAGTATCCTTTCCATTAGAGCAACCCATAATTACCAAAATCAAGATTAAACTTAAACTTAAATAGAATTTTTTTAACTTAATATTAATCATCTCCTTTCATAAAATTTTTCTAAAAAATCAAGTCTAACCTTTACAACAACTAACCGCCACCTCCTTCCTACTTACATGTACTAATACCTAAATTATACCACATCACTTCAATAAACCCCAAACTTAGAATTATATTTTTTGTCACTTATATAGATATATATTTTTTTCCTTATCTCTTCAAATAATTTTTTACTTACTATTTGACTCAGAAGTTACTAAATCTAATTTAGCTAAAGTAACAAACTCAAAACTTCAGGAACAACACCCCAAGCAAAAAGACTACCTAGATAATAATCTAAATAGTCTTTTTAATCTGCACTCATACTCATACTTATATATTTTTTAACATCTCTACAACTATCTGATAAGAATTATCAGCAGCTATCTTCGCAAATTCATCAAAGGATATATTTGCCTCACCATCAGCCTTATCAGACATAGAACGGATAATTACAAAGGGTTTGGCATTTAAAAAGCAGACCTGGCCTACTGCAGCCCCTTCCATCTCAGTACAACACCCAGCAAAAATCTCTTCTAACCAAGCCACCTTCTCTCTATCAGCAATAAACTGATCTCCTGATAAGATACGACCTATCAAGACCTTGATATCCTCATCAGCAGTTACCTTCTCTCCAGCATCTTTAGCTAAATTAACCAACCTCTGCTCTGCTGCAAAAAAGACTCTATCCAACCCAGGAACCTCACCATACTCTCTGCCAAATCCTGTGACATCAATATCATGCTGTGCCACCTCATTAGAGATTACTATATCACCAACATCTAGAGTCGGATCAACAGCACCAGCCACCCCTGTAAAGATAATCTCATCTATATCAAAATCATCAATTAATATCTGAGTACAGACGGCAGCATTTACCTTACCAATTCCACTTCTCACTAATACGACCTCTTTACCAATTAACTCTCCTTCATAAAACTCCATACTCGCTTTATTAAGAGTATTTCTTAACTCTAAATCTTTCTTTAGTAGCTCGATCTCGATATCCATTGCTCCAATAATACCTATTTTCAATCACTTCCACTCCCCACATCTTAATTACTTAATGTTTTTACTCGTCACCCATCACTCATTACTGCCCTTAAGTTGTTACCATCGACTTTACTTTAACACCATGAATATTTCCAACCTTTCCTGCTAGAGCACCTATCTGGTCATTTGTTCCATCTACAATTAAAGAGATAATATTTAATCCTCTATCTTGATATGGTAATCCCATTCTTCCTACAATAATATCCCCATAATCTGCTAAAATATTATTAACCTGTGTTGCAGCTCCTTTACGGTCACTGATTACAATACCAATTACCGCTACCCTTTTTTCCATTCCAGCTCCCCCTTATTCTGCTAACTTCTCTTCAGATTTTAAGGTCTCAACCTCTTCCATTTCTCTTATATCTTCCTCTTCTTCTAACATCTCTAAATGACTCTGTAATAATGTCTTGAATCTAATTTTAAATAACCGTTCATTCTCTAACAACTGTTGATAATCTCTATACTTATCTTCACTCTGTTTTCTAGCATCCATCAGTTGCTTCTTTGCCTCAAATTCAGCCTCATCAAGCAATTTATTGGCTTTAACTTCTGCTCCTTCAATAAGGTTTTTAGCCTTAAGCTCAGCATCTTTAAGCATCTCTTGAGCCTTTCTATTAGCTTCTTCTAAGGTAGATTCTGCTTTATCCTTAGCCTGTTGCTTCTGATCTTCAGCAAATTTATGGGCCTTATTTACAGTCTCATCTAAAGATTGTTGTAGCTCTTCATACTTCTTCAGCTCTGAGCTTAAATCATCAACAAGAGAATTCAATCGGGTCTGTTCTGATATCATCTCTTCATAATATACTGCGACTAACTCTAAAAAATCATCTACTTCTTGTGTATCATATCCTCTTAGGCTCTTTTTAAACTTTCTATTATAGATATCTGCTGGTGTTAAAGACATAAGTATCTCCTCCTAGATATATCGCTTTAATCTTAATTTAATCCTTCCTCGATTGGATTCACCCAATAACTCATCTATCTCTACCCTACCTCTACCTCTAATTGAGATAATATCATCTGCATTTAAAGAATAGGCTGGGTTGTCAATAACTTTCCAATTAACTTTGACCTTCCCTTGTTCTATCTCTTTACTCATCTTACTTCGCGATGTTGAAAAACCAGAACTGGCAACAGAGTCTAGACGCAAAGAAGCTACAGTAGTCTCAATCTCCTTAATCCTCTCTGGTTCTATCTGCAAATTATCAAAATCAATCTCCTCTATCTCTACCCCAATCCTATGTACTTTATCTAAATTTAATTTGATATAATCTTTGATCTCTTCAGCCACTATAGCTTGACAACCATCTTGATATAAAACTAAATCACCAACCATCTCTCGCTTAATCCCTGTTCCTAAGATAGAGCCTAAAAAGTCTCGATGGCTTACCTCTTGAAATTCAAATCTCCCTCTAATATCTAGTAGCACAATTGGACTCTCAACCAATTCCGCTAGATAATAATCAGGGGTCAAAGCTAATCGCTTCCTTTCAGCTTGCTTATAACCACCATACTCCCAAAAGTTCAAGTCTGCTATCTGCTCTAAAATAGGTTTAGCCAAATAAAGATGATGAGGATTTAAGAAGTTAGTAAATGTCGGTTGATGTCTAGTTAAAGCCAACTCTGCTTTATCTAAGATTTGAGCCAACTCAATTCTATCCTCTTCATCATTTATATGAGAGAGTAATCTCTCTTTATCTAACACTGCTATCACTCCTAGTCCATTAATAAGTGTACAATGTACAGTTGACAATTTTCAATTAGAGCTATTAAAATAAACTTTTAATTAATATCCTTTAAATAATTAACTTCTAATTTGTAGATTGTACATTGTCAATTGTAAATTACTTAATATAAACTACTAAAATAAATAATACAATAATTGCATTACTCCATTTCGTACAATCTGTAAAGCTATCATAGCTATAATTGGCGAAAAATCAATCCCACCAAAGCTTGGCATCATCTCTCTAATTGGACCTAAAACAGGCTCTGTAGCTCTATAGATAAAAGCTATAATCTTTCTCATAGTCTGGTGATGAGTCGGTGGTTGCACCCAAGACAACACCACTCTAGCTATAACTAAATAATAATAAAATTGAAATAATCTATCAACTAAATAAATTAAAATCATTTATTTCTCTCCTCTTAGCTCTTTTGATTTTATTGTAGCAGCCTCTACTGCCTGATACAATGCTGAGCGCACTCCTTCTCTTTCTAATACCTTTAATCCCGTTATAGTCGTCCCTCCAGGCGAAGTTACCATATCCTTTAACTCACCAGGATGCTTCCCTAAATCTAAAACCATCTTAGCAGAACCAATAATAGTTTGCAAAGCTAAAGCCAAAGCATCATCTCGAGTTAAACCAACATTAACACCAGCATCTGATAAGGCCTCAATGATCAAATAAATATAAGCAGGACCACTCCCACTAAGACCTGTGACAGCATCCATTAGCTCTTCTTCAACTTTTAATGTCATTCCTACAGTTCCAAAAATTTGCTCAACCAACTTATCATCCCCTTGAGCAAAATTCCCCAAGCAATAAGCTATCGCCCCTTCTCCAATTAAGGCAGGTGTATTAGGCATTAGACGAATAACCGCTACCTCTTCTTCTAAATGCTTCTCTATCATCATTGTATTAACCCCTGCTGCAATAGAAAAAACTTTTTGAGATTTACTAATATCTTCTCCGATTTGACTTAAAACTATAGAAACTACTTTCGGTTTAACAGCTAAAATTAGATAATCAACTTTTTCTATTAACTTGTGATTATCTGTACTAATCTCTAGATCATACCTCTTTTTTAACTCTTCTAACCTCTCTGCTCTAATATCACTGATATGTATTTCTTTGGGTTTTGCTACTTTTGACTCAATTAACCCTTTAATTAAAGCCTCAGCCATAGCACCTGCTCCAATAAACCCTATCTTCTTACTACTTCTCATAAAGACTCTCCTTCTCTCCATTAGATATTCCATCTGTTACTGAAACAGATCCATCATTATAATTTGTTTTAACCTTAGAATTTTCCTTAGCTTTAGATTTGTAGGTGATATTAATCGAATCTGGAGCAAATAAAAATACACTATCTCCAACCTTCTCTACATTACCATCTAAAGCATAAATAGCACCACTAATAAAATCAATAATTCTAATAGAAACTTCATGCTCGGTCTTACTTAAATTAAGTAAGATTGGTTGCTTACCCCTTAATTTATCAACTATATGCTGAGCCTCATCAAAGCTTTCTGGTTCTACAATCAACATATCCTTAACTTGAGAAGAGCTAATAATTGAGTTCAAATCCTCTCCTTCTAAGCTTTGATTAACTTCAGACTTTCTTTTTCTTTCTAATTTAATAGGTGGATAATCATCATTGTCTATCTCCTGTGGACTCAAAGAAAAAAATTGATCAACCTTGTCCAATAAGGTATTGATAAACTCCATTAGTTATACTCCCTTTCTCCAAAGATTGCTGAACCAACCCTTAAGATTGTTGCACCCTCTTCAATAGCTACCTCTAAATCATTGCTCATCCCCATCGATAACTCTTTCATCTCTACACCTTCTATCTTCTCTGCCTCTATCTTCTCTGACAACCCCCTTAACTTACGAAAAGCTGGTCTTACCTCTTCGGGATCATCACTATAAGGTGCAATTGTCATTAAGCCCTTAATCTTTACATTTTCAAAACTACCAATCTTTTTGACCATCTCAATTGCCTCTTTAGTATAAATTCCAAACTTATTATCATCTTGAGCAGTATTAACTTGAATTAAGATATTCATTATTCTTTCCTCTTGCCTAGCCCTTTTATTAATCTCTTTGGCTAATCTTAAGCTATCAACTGAGTGAATCAACTTGCATCTAGGCATTCTTGCCAAATATTTCACCTTATTTCTCTGTAAATGTCCGATCATGTGCCACTCTACTTCAGCAGAAAACTCTTCATTTTTCTCCATTAGCTCTTGCACTCTACTCTCACCAAATTCAAGATACCCTTTATCTAAAACTGCCTGCATCTTATCTAAAGAATGATATTTCGAGATAGGTAATAATTTAATCTCCGAAAGATCCCTTCCTGACTTTTTAGCAGCAACTTTAATTCTTTCTTCTATTTTTAATAATCTACTATTAATATCATCCATACATAAAAACCTCCTCTCTAATTAATTCTATATCTATTATTCTTTTCCTGCAAAAAAAATACACCTAAATAGGTGTATTTTTATAAAAAGACAATTTTAATTATTCTAATCATTCATTAATTTGTAGGGAACGGTCGCGACCGTTCCCTACAAATAATTCAAAACCTTTAATAGCAATTATATATATTTAGTTAATTTTAGACTCAATTATAATGAACTAGCTGCTATCTCTGCTAATTGAGAACGTTCACCTTTATATAAGGTCATATGACCAACTAAATCCTTATCCTTTAACCTTTCTACAACATATGTTAAACCATTACTATTACTATCAAGATAAGGATGGTCTATCTGATATGGATCTCCTGTTAAGATAATCTTAGTATTCTCACCAGCACGAGTAATAATTGTCTTTAGCTCATGAGGGGTTAAGTTCTGTGCCTCATCAACTATGATAAATTGATTTGGAATACTTCGACCACGAATATAGGTGATTGCTTCCATCTCAATCAAGCCCATCTCTTTCAAATCAGCTATAGCACTAGCTCCATTCTCATCTTTTCCACCTACTAAAAATTCCATATTATCAAAGATAGGTCTCATCCAAGGCGCTAATTTTTCATCTTTGTCTCCTGGTAAGAACCCTAAATCATTCCCCATAGGAACTATCGGTCTAGTTACAATCAATCGCTTATAAGATTTCTCCTCTACAACCTTCTGTAACCCAGCTGCCAAAGCCAAGAGAGTCTTTCCAGTTCCTGCTTTACCAACCAAAGTCACTAATTTGATATTATCATTTAATAATAACTCAAAAGCACATTTCTGTTCTCGGTTACGAGGCTTAATCCCCCAAACATCAGTTGGATTAAAGATCAAAGGGATTAATCTATCCTTAGTTTCATCATAACAGCATAAGGCTGATTGAGAACCTCCCAATTCATCTTCTAAATTGATAAATTGGTTAGGATATAGTCTTTCCTCTAAATCCAACTCATTCAATTCTAACTTTTTATCTTTAAATAAAGCATTTATCTGATCTGAAGGAACACTTATATTCTTTATTCCCGAATATAATTCATCAATATTTACAGCATCAGTTGAATAATCCTCTGCTGTAAGACCCATAGCATCTGCTTTGATCCTCATATTGATATCCTTAGTAACTAAAATAACAGGGATATTACCATCATCTGTCTTTAATCCCAAAGTAGTTGCTAAGATTCGATTATCGGGCTTATTAGGATCCAATCCTTTAGGTAATTCTGTTAGAAGTTGATGATTCAATTCAACCTTAATCCTTCCACCATTATCCAATTCTACGCCATCACATAATTTCCCTTTTTTTCTTAATTCATCTAAGTATCTAGAGAATATTCTGGCGTTACTACCCACTGAATCTTGGCGTTTTTTCTGATCATCAACCTCTTCAATAACCACCATTGGAATGATAACTTGGTTATCTTCAAAAGAGAATATGGATTTTGGATCATGTAATATAACATTGGTATCTAAGACATAAATTTTTTCCACTAGTATTCCCCCTTAATTTTTAATTAAGAATAACTTTAACCCCTGGCCCTACCCCTTTAATTACTGCTTGGTCTGCTACTTTTCCTATCAATTTAACCTCTTTGAAGTAATTTTTAGTATAACCATTGACCATCACCCCTAGCTTATCATCCTTTTTTATTAGGGCAGAACTAGGGACTACTATTCCATGATACCTCTTTCTAATGATTTCTACATCTGTTTTGCGAATATCAATCAGCTTAGGGATAAATCTATTAAACTCTATAACCATAATATTTTGAGGCTTATCTAATAGGATAGAATTTATCTTACCTCTAAAATACTCCTCTAATTCAGGAAAGAAGACCTCTACCTCAGTTCCCACCTCATAATTAGCTAACTGATTTTGAGGTAATAAAACTGCTAAATAAAATTTAAAATTATCAATAACTTTAAAGATAGGTCTTCCCATATTGATTTTATCACCTGAGCTAATAGGATTATACTTTCCTTTTAAATTTATAAAATGATCATAATTTAGATTCTTTAAGTTATCTTCTCTTAGAGTCATCTCTAACCCATCTACCTTGTAACTAATTATTCCTGCATAATAGTTATAAAGATTATCACTCTCTTTATTATTATAAACTGTTGCTACCTTATTTCCAGTACTTATTCTGGCACCTTCAGAGAAATAAAGCTCAACCTCTCCACCTTGAGGTGCAAAAGTTACCCTCTCCTTTCTGATTAAAATTCCTGGAGTTTTAATACTATCTTTAATTGCTTGATACGCGGTAGTAGCTATCTTGCTAGAATGATAACCCAAAAAGTTAATTCCAAAGATAACTATTAGACCACAAATAACTAAAAATAATAAAAACTTAATGAATATAGTTGCATAGGATTTATTGCTTTTTTTAAACTTGGTACTTTCAACTTGACTAGTAATTTTAGCAAAATCTCTCATAGTAACCCTACCTTTATATAACATCACACTCTAATCTAAATAAATATTCTATACTTATATAATTCTATATCTATAAAATAATTCCTACCTATCTATTTGAAAATAATAAAAATTTAATAATTATAAAATAATTTTTGAACTGTCTTTTATAAGCTATAAGCCGATTATACATCTCCCCTTTCCTTCATTTAAACTTAATCATACTAAAATTAGGGTTACTAGTCTTTGTACTTAATATCATATTATTCTTCAACTTGAAATATGTGCATTCTATGGTTAATTGGATATAATAGCTAATTTATCTTTTTATATTATATCTCTGTTGAGGGCAAATATAACTTTATGGGGGTGTTGCGACACTTTAAGTTTTAGCTACGGGTTTTAACCCGTAGTGTAACATATCACCATCACCACAGGTTTATATCTCTAAAGAGACACTTAATTTTCACTATAAAATCATAAATCTGTCCTTAACAATAAAAAGCCCAGCTATTAGCTGGACTTTTTATTAGAGGTTATGTGATTTTATTGATAGAATCATGATAATTTCTTACTTCTAGATAAACTGTTCATAATAATAGCAATAGCACCATCACCCATTACATTTGATGCTGTACCGAAGCTATCTTGGGCTAAGTGTAAGGCAATCATTAAAGATTTCTGCATACCTCCAAAGCCTAGCATTCCTTCTAAAAGTCCTAATGATGCCATTACCCCTCCTCCAGGTATTCCAGGGGCTGCTACCATCGTCACCCCTAACATCAAGATAAAGGGGAACATAGCAGCAAAGCTTACTGCTTGACCACTTAACATCATTACAGCCATTGAGGCTAAAGTTAGAGTAATAGTATCACCTGCTAGGTGAATAGTTGCACCTAGCGGAACTACAAAATCGGCAATATCCTCTTCTACATCATTACTTAATACCGAACGTACCGTCACTGGAATAGTAGCTGCTGAGGACTGAGTTCCTATTGCAGTAAAGTATGCTGGTAACATGTTCTTAATAGATGTAATTGGATTTCTCTTAGCTATCTGACAAGCAATTAGATACTGAATAATTACATAAGTTGTCTGTAATCCAATAATAAGTACAAATACTTTACCAAAGGAAGACATAATAGAAGCAACCTTACCAGCATAACTCATATTAGCTATAATACCAGCAATATGGATGGGCAATAATGGAATAATTACTACTTTGATAACCTGTTGGACTATATTTTGAAAGTCTTTAATTACATTATAAAGGCTCTTTCCTTGAATATTAGCCATACCTAAGCCAATCATAAATGCAGTTACCAATGCCGTCATTACACCCATCATCGGTGGAATATCGATATTGAAGAAAGCCTTAACAGTATTATCTATTGTATTTAAGTCTGTATTACCATTTAATAAGACTGGTAATAATGCCTTTCCTAAGATAAAAGCTAAAGTTCCTGCAATAATTGTAGATAAATAAGCTATCGATGTTGCAAGCCCTAATAATTTACTGGCACCTTTTCCCAATTCTGCAATTCCTGGAGCTACAAAAGCAATAATAATAAATGGAATAATATAGCTCAATAAACTCCCAAAAATTCCGTTAAAGGTTTTCAATAAAGAGATTGGCCACCCTAGGCCTACTTTCAAACAGAAAGACCCCAAGATCAAACCTACTATAATTCCAATAAGCAATTTTGGTAATAAACCTAATTTTTTCATTTCTTCTCTCCTCCTACATTACTTATGTCTGTCACTAAAATACATATGTATATTATATAGATACTTATATTAATTTTCAAGAAAAATCTAAATATAGTTGTCCAATTTATAAAGTAAATCCTAACTCCTAATCCCTCACTATATATTACTTTCAAATAATTGTCAGTATAATTTTTTACAGTAATAGACATTATTTTAAAAAGGTTTTTTAAAGCAAATATATAAGTTATATATTTAGAAGAAAAGCTTTACAGATAATTAGTTTTAATATTTTATACCAGTAAAAATAATAAATCAGACAATAACTATATATACGGCGAAAAAGAATCATTAGCCACAGTGTTTTAACCTGTGGCGATATTATGATTTCTATAGAAGCTGCGGCTTAAAACTCATAGCTAATTGAAATGTTAAATCTTTAATGCCATATATATAGTAAGCAGTGATAGGTAAACCTTGTTAGCTGTTACTTTCTACACTAAATCCAACTAAAATAGTATTTAATTTTAAAATTATTATAAAGGAGGCATAAAATGTTCGTTAAGAAATCAAGAATATTTATCTTTGTCCTAGCTTTAATTTTACTATCTTTTCTAATAAACTCTTTAATTCCAGAAGAAGATAGAACTATTGAAGCTATGTCTGAAAAACCTATTAAACTAAATACCCATTATAAACAGATTGATATTTTATCAACCAATGATTTCCATGGAAATATTGAAGAGAATGGGGCTAAGTTTGCAGCAGTTATGAAGCACTATATCAATCAAAATCCTGAAGGAACAATTTTAGTAGATGGTGGTGATAGCTATCAAGGAGGCTTTACCTCTTCTTTCACCTATGGTGCTCCTGTAATAGATTTATTCAATTACTTAAACTATACAGCTAGTGTTATTGGAAACCATGAATTTGATTGGGGAGAAGATAGACTTAAAGAGATTACCCACAAAGCTAACTATGAATTCTTAGCTGCCAACCTCTACAATAAAGATACAGGTAAGTTAGTTGATTATGTTAAGCCTTATCTGATTAAAGAGATTAATGGAGTTAAAGTGGGATTAATTGGTGTCTTTATCCCTTATTCTGTTGTAGCAGATATCAGTAATTTAGTAGTTAAAGACCCTGTAAGAACAATCAACGAGATCGTCCCTAAAATAAGAGCAGCAGGAGCAGATTTAGTTGTACTTATTGGACATATCCCAGGTAAAAAGGATTCTGATACTAGCCAATATAGTGGGATGTTAATTGAAATAGCCCAACAGATTGAAGGTGTAGATGGTATTATTGGTGGACACAGCCATGAATCAATAGCAACAACTGTAGATGGTATACCTGTAGTAGAAGCTTACCACAAAGGGTATCAAATTGGACATTTACGATTTTTGGTCAATACAGAGACTGGGGAAGTTAATAGAGTAACCCCCACTATTTATGAAGTTCAAAATACAGAATTAGATATTCTTCCTGATAAAGAAGTTCAAGAGATAACTACTAAATATTTGAATAAACTTAAAAAATAAGTTGATATCTTTAACAATCCACCATTCAAATACCCAAAATACAATCTACTTCTTATAAATTTAACAATAATTATAAGAATATATAAAAAAACCACCACAAACAGAAACAGTCTATCGCCTTTCCTTGTGGTGACTTTTTTATTATTTTAAACAAATAGTTTAACTATCTAAGCATTTTAATTTCGAGGATGATTATTGAAATTCAAAATCATTTTATATAAAATACTATAAGAGGTTCTAATTTCCATCTGTTTTTAACCTAAAATATAACTCTAATCCTGAGCAATATTTTAGGTTAAAATAAAAAAGTTGATAAGGGGGAATAAAATGTACAAGAAAAGTTTAATTTCAAAATTTTTAATGCTAGTTTTAGTAGTGACTCTATTCGCTATTGGAGTCAATGCTATGTCATCAAGACCACTTGAAGAGAATAGTAAGACGATTACTATTCTACAAACCAGTGATATTCACGGTAATATCTATCCTTGGGCATATAAGACCGATCAAGAGGATGATGATGTAGGTTTGGCCAAGGTCTATACTATTGTCAAAGATGTCAGAGAAGAAAATCCCAATACTCTTCTTGTTGACTCTGGAGATACAATTCAAGGCACTACCTTAGCAGATATCTTCAAAGACAGAGATGATGTCCCCAATCCAATGATGAATGTAATGAACCTAATGGGCTATGATGCTTGGGTCTTAGGCAATCATGAATTCAATTTTGGACTGGATACTCTCAGAAATGTTATTGCTTATGCTGACTTTCCTGTGCTATCAGCCAATATCCATTATAAGAATACAGATAAACTATTTGTAAAGCCTTACACAATCACCAAGGTAGATGGAATCAAGGTCGCTATCTTAGGATTAACTACCCCAAATATTCCTCGTTGGGATGGAGACAAAGTAGCTACTCTACAATTTGAGGATATGGCTGATACAGCCAAGAAGTATATTCCTGAAATAAAAGAAAAAGGTGCAGATGTTATTATCGCCCTTGCTCATGCAGGCTTAGAAGGAGAAGGTCATAAGACTGGGGGAGATAAGGTCAAAAAAATAGCTGAAGAAAATCCAGAAATTACTGCTATCTTTGCTGGTCATGATCACCAAATAGTAAAGAAGACTGTCAATGGAGTGTTGGTAATTGCTCCTGATGATAAAGGGCATCATGTTTCAAGAGTAGATTTAACAATTGTTAAGAAAAATGGCAGTTGGCAGGTTGTCAATAAAAAGGGTACCCACCTAGCGACCAAAACTGTTAAGGCAGCTTTTGAAATATTAAAATTAGCTAAAGATTATCATCAAGAGACTGTTGACTATGTGACAACTCCTATCGGAACAGCTACTGGAGACTTTACTCCCCAAGATGAAATTAAAGGGATTCCATCAGCACAGATTCAAGATACTCCCTTAGTTGACCTGATTAATCAGATACAATTAGAAGCTACAGGTGCTGATATCTCTTCGGCAGCATTATTTGATAGTGAGGCTAGCATTCAAGCAGGCCCTGTCTCTATCAAGGATGCTACTTTAATCTATAAATATCCCAACACCCTCTATACTGTAGAGGTAACAGGTAAGGAGTTAAAGGATTATATGGAGTGGACTGCCGCTTACTTTAATACTTATCATGATGGTGACTTAACAATCAGCTTTAACCCAGAGATTCGTGGCTATAACTACGATATGTTTGCTGGAATCAACTATAAGATTGATATCTCCAAACCTGCTGGAGATAGAATTGTTGATTTAACCTTTAGAGGTAAAAAAGTTACTGATAAGCAAACCTTTACTCTAGCATTAAACAACTACCGTTATGGTGGTTTAAAGGCATCTGGAATCATCCATAATAAAGCAAGCTTTAAATCAGAGAAAACAATTCAACAATATATCATCGATTATATTAGAAAAGCTAAAACTATCAATCCAGTTGTAGATAATAACTGGAAGATCATTGGAGCTGACTTGAGCTATCCTCAACGAGATAAGGTTATTGCACTTATTAATGCAGGTATTATAGAAATTCCTGCTAAAAATCGTTCTTGGAATACCGAAAGCATCAATATCAATGACCCCGAAGTTGAAGAGGCTCTAAATAACTATAAAAAGATAGATATCCTCTCTACCAATGACTTCCATGGTAATGTACGAGGTGGCTATGAAGCAGGTGCTGCTAAATTGGCAGCAGTAATAAAACACTATAAAAAGCAAAATCCTAAAGGTACTATCTTAGTAAGCGGTGGTGATAGCTACCAAGGTACTCCAGTCTCTACTTTAAATCATGGAGCACCAGTTATCGAACTATTCAACTATCTTGGCTATACAGCCAGTGCTATTGGGAACCATGAATTTGACTGGGGACAAGATGTATTGGCAGAGATTAGTCAAAAAGCAGATTATAAGTTTGTAGCTGCTAACTTATATGACAAAAATACTAATCAAGTAGTTGATTATGCAAAACCATATATTATCACTGAAGTAAATGGAGTTAAAGTAGGAATTATAGGGATTGCAACCCCTGATACTCTAACTTCTACCATGCCAACTCACATTGCAAATCTAGAATTTAGAGATCCTGCTACAATCATCAATAAAATAGCTCCACAGCTTAAAGACTCAGGAGCAGACTTAATCATCGTCCTAAGTCATATGCCAGGCAATACAGATTGGTCTACTGGTGAAGTTAGCGGTGAATTAATTGAAGTAGCTAAAAAAGTTGAGGGCATTGATGGAATGATTGGTGGACATAGCCATGATACCGTCACAGCTACTATCAATGGTATTCCGGTGGTGGAAGCTTACAAACATGGGCGTAGGATTGGACATCTAAGCTACTTTGTAAATACTAAGACTTCTAAGGTTGTAGCTATTAAACCTACTACCCATGCTGTTAGAAAGACCAAACTTAACATAATGCCCGATAAGAAAGCTCAAACTATTGTAGATAAATATCAAAAAGCAATTGAACCAATTATGAGTGAAGTGTTAACCACTTCTAAAACACCATTAAAACGTAACTACAATGAGATTTCTAATATCGGTGCCTTAGTTACTGACGCAGTTAAAGCTTATACTCAAGCAGATGTTGTCTTCCAAAATGCTGGTGGATTAAGAGTTGATATTCCAGCTGGTAACATCACGGTAGAGCAGATTTACTCTCTATTACCCTTCGGTAACACTGCTGTAACGGCTAAGCTGACTGGACAACAGATTATAGATATCTTAGAACAGAGCTTTACCTTGGATAAAGGTATGATGCAAATATCTGGCTTAAAAGTAATCTATAATCCAAATAAAGAAAAATATAATAGAGTAGTTAGCGTTCAACTAGCTGATGGTACACCACTTCAACTAGATAAACAGTATCAAGTAGCAACTAATAACTTCTTAGCTGTAGGTGGTGACAAGTTCTCTACATTTAAAGAGGTTGAATTTACTAATAGCTATAAAGAGATTAAAGAGATAGTAATCGAATATCTACGTGCTCAAGATACTATCAATCCAGAAATTGATAACCGAGTACTTAAAGAAAATAAAGCAGTTGTAGAACCTGCTGCATAAATACCTAAAGAGTTAGGCTTGAATTCAAGCCTAACTCTTTTATTATCTAATCTTAACTATGCTATTAGAAGAATTAATACAATTTAGAGATATTGGGACACTTTTTGGAATCTGGAATCAGTAGTCAGGAATCAGTTATAAACACTGGTTCCAGATTCCTGATTCCCGACACGAAAGTGTCGCAATATCCCCATAACCCAAACTATCAACAACTAAAAAATCCCACATTGCCTCTAACCTGCATAATATATATAAAATAAAGTTGAAAGGAGGCTGTTAACTGATGCCCCAAATCCCAAATTGCCCTAATGGAAGCTTGTATACTATTCGACCTGGTGATTCAATATATAATTTAGCTGCTCGTTTTGAAATAACTGTAGATTCAATAATAGATGCCAATCCAAATATTAATCCGGATAATTTACAAGTAGGTCAACAGATATGTATACCAGTTAAAGATATTTCTGGTTCCTGTGCAAGTGGCTTTCTTTATACAGTTGTTCTAGGTGATACTTTCTTTACTATTGCTCGCCGTTTTAACACATCTGCTGAAGCTCTAGCTGCAGCTAATCCAACTATTAATCCTAACAAATTACAGATTGGTCAGGAGATATGTATTCCAGCACAAGCCCCTGCAGTAAAGCCATGTCCTGGTAGATTCTACAAAGTCAAGGCAGGTGAAACTTTTGTCAGTATAGCTAAAAAATTTGGTTATACCCTTGATGCTCTGCTTGTTGTCAACTCTGGAATAGATCCTAAACAACTTAGAGCAGGACAAGAAATCTGTTTACCACCTGCTCCCGGTGCAGGACCAGTTTCTTGCCCAGGAGGGTCAATTTATGTTATTGAACCAGGTGATACCTTCTTTACTATTGCTCAAAAGTATAGTGTACCTATCGAGGAATTGAAGAAGGCTAATCCTCACATTAAAAACATAAATAAATTAGATGCTGGAACTCCTATCTGTATTCCAAGTTAGTTTAGTGTGAGTGTGAGTAGTTGGTGGGAATAAGTTTAAAACCATCTTAAAATTATAGGCAGGCTATGTCTGCCTATTTCTCATACTCATTACTCTTCACTATGTTTCTACTGAATTTCTCATAGATTGTATTTATCATCGTTCCCTCAAAATCATCACCAGTAATCTCCCAGATAACTATCCCACCTAGGTTATTTATATTAATATAGTCAGCTCTCTCTGACAAAGAAATCTCATCCTCATAGGAATAAAAATAACCCAATTCTTTATTATACAAGTAAGGTACTCTAGAATACTTATCTCTATATTTAGTATAACCGCTTAGACCCTCTAGCTTCTTCATCTTCCAATAAGGGTTCTCGCCACCATTTCCTAAGATACTAGGTGCACCTCCAGAAGCCCTTGCATATAAACCATTACCTTCATCATCCACATTCTTCCATCCCCTTGAATAAAAAGGAGTCCCTACAACTAACTTCTCAGCTGGTATACCATACCTTCTCATATAGAAGTTAACTACAGCATGAAGGTTCATTCTTCTAGAATAACTTCCTGCCTGATCATAAGGGTTGGAGTAGATTGGAGAATGATGATTTGTTCTATTCTCCCAAGCACCATGCATATCATAGCTCATCAAATTGATAAAATCTAGATATTGATGATACTTGTTAGGTTCCTGTTTTCCTATAACCTTATCCTCTCCTGCTGGGATAGCTATAGTCAACAACTTCTCTTCCATTCCATTACTATTATAAGCTACTCTAATCTCCTTGAGTAACTTTGTGAAATTCTCTTTATCTTCAAAAGACCCTGCTACATCCTCTCTGCTAATGCCTGGATACTCCCAATCTATATCTATCCCATCTATAAAAGGATACTTCTTCAAAAACCCTATACAGCTATCTATAAACTTCTTTCTATTCTCTGCTGTTAGAGCCATCTGATGAAAGTTACCACTTTCAGACCATCCCCCAACAGAGATAATCACCTTTACATCAGGATATAATCTCTTATAATATTTATACTCTCCAAAATGACCTTTCAGCTTATCAAATCTCCAAAAATCAGAGTGTGCAAACTCCTTTTCGAAATCAACAAGCTTATCAGTAGATTCCAATTGGAAATCATCACTTATCTTAAAGAAAGCATGATTAATCACAGTTACCTTGTCCCAAGGTATATCACCTACTGAAAAGTACTTATACTGAGAGCTATAAGTAGCCCAATTAGGGAAATAAGCAACAATATGCTTATCTATCTCTTTTTGAGCAACTGTTGAGATTGGAGAGAGTACTAATAGGACTAGAGTCATCACATAAGATATTATCTGTTGCATTGTTTACTCCTCCTTATTTGATTATAGCTATTAAAAATATGTTAATTGATGTATTGTATTAATTCAATTTCAATATAAAACTATCTCTTTATGGGGATATTGTGACACTTTTAAACCACAGTGTATAGTGTATAGTTGAGAGCGGATAGTTAAGTACAAAACCTTAAATCACAAAGCTTTTAATCTTTTTACTATAAACTGTCAACTGTCAACTGTCAACTCAAAAGAAATGTCGCACTATCTCTATATTCTATCTTTTCTACTAACATCAAATCTTAATATAAGTTATAGTAACATTATAACATCTTTAATTTCAATTATCTTTTTATAAATTTTGCTTTTATTTAAGATTTATTACAATTAATCTAATAAACTCAGCTATTAAATTACTTGATAAAAAGATAAAGCCTTGAAACTTAAAAGTTTCAAGGCTTTATCTTTTTAAATAAATTATTCTCCATAGAACTTTAAATATAATTCGTTTAAACTCTTCTCATCTAAGAACCCTTCTGCTGCACCTCTCTCTCCAATCTTATAAGAGGCAAACAAGATAGCCTTTTTCAATGATATATAAGGATTTTGAGTTTGATTATAAAAATAAATAAAACTTGAAAAGAGGGCATCCCCTGCACCAATTGTATTGATTATCTCTCTGGTATCTACAGCTTCAAATCTACCAAGAAAATCATCTTCTTTTACATATAACAAAGCTCCCTTTTTACCCATTCCAATAACTAAAATATCATTTTTATATTTTTGAATTATCTCCTTAGCAAAATCCTCTACAGAACCTTTAATCCCTTCATGGCTCATAAAAAGAATATTAGCATACCTCATAAAATCCTTATTATATTCGTCATCTATATCAGATAACACATGTACATCGGTAGCTACTAACTTATTTTCTGCCCTTGCTATCTCTAAAAATGGTCTTGAGAAATTGATATTTGCTAAAACAGCTATAGAGCTCTCAGCTAAAGCCTTCTTGAATTCTTCTATAGGGTATTCTCTTTTCTGCACATCCTTTAAATCCAGATGAATCTGCCTTCTACCACTCCCTTCATAAATGATGACTGACTGTGGTGTCTCCTTCATATCTTTAACAACATAATTTGTTGCAATATTATTAGAACTCAATTCATCTAGTACTTCCTTTCCTCCTCCATCGTCTCCAATAAAGGATAAGAGGTTAGCCTCAGCTCCTAAAGTATGTAAAGCTTTTGAGATATTAATTGCCACTCCAGAAACTGTAGAGCGAATTCCCCAAAAAGGATAGTTGACTGGAGAATACTCCACTGGAAATCTATCTACCTTTAAAGTTGTTTCAATATTGATCAAACCCGACACTAGAATCTTGTTCATAGAACATTCCTCCCTTATGATAACGTTTCCATTCTCCCTTTATTGATATTATATCATAATCTGTCAAATAAAGTTTAATATCGTATCTATTTATCTCATTTTGAATCATCTGTCTATTTCTGTTAATAGGTGCGGATAATCGCCCATAATTCCATCAACACCTATCTTAACTAATCTATCGACTTCTTTCTTACTATTAACAGTCCATGTATTGATAAAATATCCATAATCCTTTAGTTCTTCTACCAGTTCTCTATTGACTGTCAAATAGTGGGGGTGAATACCATCAGCTTCAGCTTCTTGAATCAATCTAATTGGATTTATTGTGATAGCACCAATTAAAACTGCTGTCTTTAAAGAAGAGTTCTCCCTCTTAATCAATTTAAGTATTCTATGGTCAAAAGAGGAGATAATAACCTCATCTGCACACCCCTTCTGCTTTAAGATATCTAGTAACTTTTCAATAATAACCTCACTCTGTTGTTGATTAATCTTTATTTCAATATTAATCTTTAATTTTCCTTTAAGTAGATTAATCACCTCTTCTAGAGTGAGTACCCTTTGATTAGCAAACTCCTCACTAAACCAGCTACCAATATCTATTTCCTTTAATTCAATTAAAGTCATATCACCTATCTTCCTATCTAAGCCTGCAATTCTACTCAAATTATAATCATGAAACACAACTAAGTTATTATCTTTAGTTAGTTGAATGTCCAACTCCACCATATCTAATCCAAACTCTATCGCTTTAAAAAAAGCTGCCTTGCTATTCTCTGGAGCTATACCTGAAGCCCCACGGTGACCTATTCTTAACATGATTATCCCTCCATAATCTTATCTTTAATTAAATTTTAATATAGATAATAACACTTAATGGATATAATGCGACACTTGTGTCGAGTTGACGGTTGACGGTGTACAGTTTATAGTTAAAAGATTAAAACCTTTATAATCATTGATATTATAAGATTTTAAGATGTTT
>NZ_JBSQYM010000018.1:0-27313 GCF_055140805.1 Orenia sp. | reverse complement strand
TAATGGGGATATTGCGATACTTTTAAAATTAGCGTGAGTGGGTGTGTGAGTGTGAGTAAACCCCAATAAAAAGAAGTTTTACACACACTCACACTCATAGCTCAGACTCGACACAAAGTGTCCCACTATCTCTATATAGCTTCATGGTTAAATTTTATTCTAGATTCACGAACCTATATTATTTTATTATTATAGGTTGTTTACGAAAATCTATATTCCCTCTTCTAAAATATTTATTAGGATAAGCTAAAGCATAGATATTGTTTGCTTTAATATCTATGCTTAACATCTGTTGTAAAAGGCTAGTTGCTTCTTGATTGCTTCTGTAATGATTTGCTACTTTTGTAATAAGAGGTAGAGTAGATTTCTCTTTTATTAGTTTTAACAATTTTCTGCCTTTGTGATTAAAGCCTAATACTCTTAGATATTGAGGTCCTCCACTATTATCAAACTTTTTTAAAGTTATTTGATCTAAATTTAATAGGATTTGGGTTAAGATTCTTTGGATTCTAGTTTGGGTGAAGCACTTTGTATTGATTAAACTTATCAATTTAATCAAAGACTCTGCTTCTATACTAGCATCTTTAATTCTATTCTCTAATCCTCCTATAATATCCTCGAAATTTTTCAAATCACGGCGACCTACTCTTCTTAAGAGAGTCAAGAGCGAATTAGAGAAGTCTTCATAAAAAATTGGGCCTTTTCCTTGTTGAAATTCTCTGTTTAATATTTTACAACTCTCTGTTGGGAGTGCTTTTTTCAACCTTTTATCAATTAATTCTTTATTCTGAATTTGATTTTTCTGTAAATTACTTCTGATTGCCGAGGCGCTTGCTAGAGTTTTGATATCTTGGGAGTGATATCCACTGCCTTCTCTTTTGATTGTTAAAGGGATGATAGAACTCTTTAGTTGGATTAGTGCTTTAATATATTCAATTCCTAGAATATTATTAGGGTTATTTAGTATTTGAATATATTTTTCAATAGAAGATTGAAAAATCTTTTGATTAGCTTCGATATAACCTACTAAGGCTTGACTTCTAGCTAGGGGATATGAATCACCTTTTGAAAGTCTAGCTTTAATCTCTCTACTTATTTCTTCAGGTTCACCTGCTATAATTTTTGCTATCTGCTCTAAAGGTGTAATCTCTCCTAATTCACTACCAAAGCAGAGGGAGTCTACAATTTTGCTCTCTTCAAGTAATTTAATTGCTCCAAATGCAAAATATTCAGCACTTCTAACAGAGTAGGAGACAGGGAGTTGAATTACCAAATCTACTCCAGACTTCAATGCCATCTCTGTACGGGCCCATTGATTGACTATAGCAGGTTCTCCCCTCTGCAAGAATGCTCCACTCATAATACAGATACAAGCATCAGCTTGACTCTTTTCTAAGGATGTTTCTATATGTAATCTATGTCCATGATGAAAAGGATTATATTCAGTAATGATTCCAAGAACTTTCATGTGGTTTGCCTCCTTCTATTTATAGCTTACTATCTATTATAGATAGATTATAGTGAAATATCAATTTATTGTATAAATTTAATCCTTTTATAAGAAAATAAAGATAGAATTTTAATTTATATTAGATAATTATCAGATAATTAGCAAGATTATGATTAAATTGATTTTTGCCATTATTTAAACTTATAAATATTTTATTAAAAAACAAGGAATTTATGTGCTTGACATAGTAATTATAGAGGTGTATAAGAGTAACTAACAATATTATTTTTTATATAAGGGGGAATTAGATATGAGTTTTATAGGAAAGATTCATGATAAGGCAAAAAGTAATAGAAAGAAGATTGTTCTTCCAGAAGGAACGGAACCAAGAATGGTCAAGGCTGTTCCTATTATCTTAGAAAAGGAGATTGCTGATGTTGTCTTGTTAGGTGACCAGCAAGATATCAAAGATGTAGCTTTGGAGCATGGTGTAGATTTAACAGGTGTTGAAATTATTAATCCTTTAGAGTCAGATAAGTTAAGTGACTATGCTCAGACTTATTATGAATTAAGAAAGCATAAAGGGATTAGTTTAGAGCAAGCACAAGAGCAGATTAAAGATCCTTTATATTATGGAGCGATGATGGTTAAAAAAGGAGATGCTGATGGAAAGGTAGCAGGTGCGGCTAACTCCACTGGAAATGTATTGCGAGCAGCTATTAAAATTGTTGGTACTGCTGAAGGGATTTCGGTTATTTCAGGGGCTTTTATTATGATAGTACAAGATAAAGACTTTGGTACAGATGGATTGATGGTATTTGGAGATTGTGCGGTAAATCCAGATCCAAATGCAAATCAATTGGCTGAGATAGCTATCTCTTCTGCAAAGACAGCTAAAGATTTAGCAGGTATTGATCCAAGAGTAGCAATGCTATCCTTCTCTACAAATGGTAGTGCTAAACATGAATTTGTAGATAAAGTACAAGAAGCTACTAAAATAGCTCAAGAAGCTCAACCAGAGTTAAAGATAGATGGAGAGATGCAGTCAGATGCAGCAATTGTACCAGTAGTTGCTCAAAAGAAGTATCCTGATAGTGAGCTTGCAGGAACTGCTAATGTATTAATTTTCCCAGATTTAGAAGCAGGGAATATCTGCTATAAATTAGTTCAGAGATTAGCACATGCAGAGGCTATTGGACCAGTTTTACAAGGTATAGCGAAGCCAGTTAATGATTTATCCCGTGGATGTAATGTTCAAGATATCGTAAATGTAGTAGCGATTACTGCAGTACAAGCACAGAACTGTTAAGTTTAGTTATTTGCTTTTAAGGTCTACATATTATTAGAATATAGGTGTGTTAATTTAAAATGAAACTTAATGGGATATTACGATACTTTTAAAATTAGCGTGAGTGGGTGTGTGAGTTAAGTGTGAGTAAACCCCAATAAAAAGAGATTTTACACACACTCACACTTATAGCTCACACTCGACACAAAAGTGTCGTATTATCTCTATATAACGTCATAGTTAAATTTTATTCTAAAGTTGGATAACTATATAATAAGTGATAGCTCAACAGAATTGAGGAGGAGATAAACATGAAAATTTTAGTAATTAATAGTGGGAGTTCATCAATTAAATATCAATTAATCAATATGGAAAGTGAGAGTGTTTTAGCTAAAGGGTTAGTTGAAAGAATTGGAATTGAAGGTTCTCGTTTAGAGCAAGAGGATAGTAGTGGAGTTGAATTTGAGCTAGTACAAGATATTCCTAACCATGAAGTAGGTATGGAGTTGGTAGTTAATTCTTTGACTGATAAAGATAAAGGGGTTATCTCTAGTGTAGATGAGATTGAAGCAGTAGGTCATAGAGTAGTACAAGGTGGAGATTCTTTTGATAAATCAGTAATCGTTACTGATGAAGTTAAAAAAGAGATTGATAGATGGGCTTCATTAGCACCTTTACATAATCCAGCTAATTTGATGGGAGTAGAAGTTTGTGAGAAGCTAATGCCTCATGCAACTCAAGTAGTTACTTTTGATTCTGCTTTCCATCAAAGTATGCCAGAAGAGGTTTATATGTATGCTTTACCATATGAACTATATGAAAAGCACTCTATTAGACGTTATGGAGCACATGGTACTTCCCATAAATTTGTAGCAAATCAAGTAGCAAAAGAGATGGGTAAAGATGTTAAAGATTTAAAGATTATCACTTGCCACTTAGGTAATGGGGCAAGCGTAACTGCAGTTAAGAATGGTAAGTCATATGATACAAGTATGGGTCTTACTCCATTAGAAGGTTTAGTAATGGGAACTCGTTGTGGGGATATTGATCCTGCTATTGTACCTTTTGTAATGGAGAAAGAAGGATTATCTCCACAAGAGATGGATCATTTGATGAATAAAGAGAGTGGGTTATTAGGAATTTCAGGTATTAGTAGTGATATGAGGGATATAATAGAAGGTGCTGAAAATGGAAAAAATAAAGCTAAATTAGCTTATGGTATGTTCGTTTATAGAATTAAGAAGTATATTGGTTCTTATGCAGCAGCAATGAATGGTGTTGATGCGATGGTCTTCACAGCTGGAATTGGAGAGAATGCTATTGGACTAAGAGAAGATATCTGTGCTGATTTAGATTATTTAGGAATTGATTTAGATGTTGATAAGAATGATGTTAGAGGTAAGACAACAGAAATCAGTGCTGATAATTCTAGGGTTAAAATCTTTGTTGTACCGACTAATGAAGAATTAGTTATTGCTCGTGATACAAAGGAATTAGTAGCTAATTAAAACGAAAATTCTTGACAATAAGGCGAGACCTATATTATAATAAGTAATGTTGTCCTAGAGGTGATTAGATGAATATAAAAGTAAATGTTGAAAGTATTAAGGAAAATCTAGGGACTAATTTAAAGCAAGAGTTTGATATTTTTTTAGAAGATATGTTTTTACAGGGCAGGGAAGTATCTTTTGAAAATCCAGCTAAACTTGATGTGACTGTAATTAATTCTAGTAATGAATATATAATTATGGGTCATGTAGAATTAAGGTCTATTTTGCCTTGTAGTCGATGTTTAGAGGATTTTTCTATGACCTTAGATTTTGACTTTAATTTTGAAGTATCTAAAGAAGAAGTAGTAGATGATGAAATTAATGTGGGAGAAGATATGCTAAAAGAACTAAGATTAGCTTTTCCTATGCAAGCTATCTGTGATGAAGAGTGTCAAGGGTTATGTCCAAGCTGTGGTAAGAATTTAAATCAAGAAGATTGTGACTGTTTTATGCATAAAGTTGATCCCAGACTGGCTAAATTGCAGAAGTTATTAAAGAAAGATAAGTGATTAGCAAGTTATAGAATTTAGCACGTAAAACCTGATAGTCTTGCAGGCTTTGCCAAGAGAAGTTTAATAGGATTGTAGGTTCAGGATGTAAGTGCTATTTTTAATAATAATACCGTAGGGCATACGGGATTTTAGGCCTCTATAGAAACTTTAAGACCTAATTTTTGCTTTAAATCTAATGTTAAGTTGAATAGGTTTCTTTCTAAAAAGGAGGAATCCATGTGGTTTTACTCCATGGAATGTCAAAAGATTTGTATATAACATAGGATGCAGTAATGTAAGGGGGTGTTTGTAGTGGCAGTACCTAAGCGAAGAACCTCAAAAACTCGTAAGAGAAAAAGAAGAACGCACTGGAAGTTGAATGCTCCAAACATTGTGGAATGTCCACAATGCCATGAGCCGAAATTATCTCACCGTGTATGTCCTGATTGTGGATACTACAATGGAAGAAAAGTGAAATAATTATCATAGATAAGAGTAAAGTAGAATCTTTCTGCTTTACTCTTTTTGTTTTTATATACAGTTAATAAATTGTAATATTTTTTATATAATCAAAATATTATGGATATTATATTTACATAAAAGGTTCATAACTGTTAATCAAACAGAGGTTAATTTTAAGTTATTTAGAATCGGGCTTAATGGATATATAGCGACACTTTTTATAAGTGTAAGTTGGTGTGTGAGTGTGAGTGAAATTCAATAGAAAGGCACTTCACACACACTCACACTCATAACTCACACTTGACACAAAGTGTCGTAATATCTTTCTATAACGCCATATTAAAATCTTATAACAGGCATGGTTGACCATGGATAGATCAAAGTACTATATCTAGTAGATCCATTAATCTTTTGATACAAAATATAGATTTTGCTAAAAAATATAAAGATGGTTTGAATAAAATCTTGCAATGGCAGAAAAATTTATATATAATAACTATAGAAATGAATTAGTAGTAGGTCTTAAAACGAGCTTTTAATAGGTGGTAAAAACTATGAGAAGATTGACTAAAGCTGAACGCCAAGAAAGTTTAAAAGAACGATTGGATGAAGACCCTTTTTTGATTGACCGAGAATTAGCAGAAATATTTAATGTTAGTATTCAAACTATACGTTTAGATAGATTAGAATTGGGCATACCTGAAGTAAGAGAAAGAATTAAGTCTGTTGCTAGACAGGCAAGCTCTAAAGTTAAATCAGTACAGAGTGAAGAGATTATTGGAGAGTTAATTGATATTCAACTTAATGATAGTGGTATCTCTATCTTAGAGAGTACTGAAGAGCTGGTATTAGAAAAGAGCAAGATAGTTCGAGGACATCATATTTTTGCTCAAGCTAATTCTTTAGCTGTAGCAATTATTGATGCTGATGTTGCTCTGACAGGTTCGGCAGAAGTTAGATATAATCGTCCAGTCTATGTTGGAGAGAGAATAGTTGCAAAGGCTAAGGTAGAGAAGATAAAAGGGAATAGATTTTATGTAAAGGTAGAAACTAAGATTAACGGAGAAAGTGTCTTTAAGGGAGAGTTTGTTGTGTTTTCTATTGAAGAAAGCTGATGACTAAGGAGGGTTGAGTCCGTTGAAGATTGTTGTTGATGCTATGGGAGGAGACCATGCTCCTTATGAGATTGTAAAAGGGGCTGTTGAAGCAAGTCAAGAGATTGACTCTAAACTTATCTTAGTGGGAATTGAAGAGGAAGTAAAAAAAGAACTTGCTAAGTATACATATGATAAAGATAAGATAGTGACTTACCATGCTTCTGAGATTATTGGTATGGATGAATCACCAGCCAAAGCATTGAGAAAGAAGAAAGATTCCTCAATTGTTGTGGGGGCTAAGATGGTTAAAGAGGGAGAAGGCGAGGCCTTTGTATCAGCAGGAAGCACAGGAGCAGTAATGGCAAGTAGTTTGCTTAAAATTGGACGAATTAAAGGAATAAAGAGGCCTGCAATTGCTACAGTGTTTCCTACATTAAAAGAAGAGACACTTCTTTTGGATATGGGGGCTAATGTCGATAGTAAGCCAGAGCATTTAGTACAACATGCTTTGATGGGGCAAATCTATGCTAAGAATTTATTAGATAAAGAAAATCCTACAGTAGGTTTGTTAAGTATTGGGGAAGAAGAGAAAAAAGGAAATGAATTGACTATTGAGACACATAAATTATTAAAAGAGATGGATAATATAAATTTTGTAGGTAATGTTGAAGGGCGTGATATCTTCACAGGAGAGTATGATGTTATCTTGTGTGAAGGTTTTGTAGGAAATGTAGTCTTAAAGACTACCGAAGGATTAGCTTCTGCCTTGTTTAAGATTATTAAACGAGAGATTACAGCAACCTTCTTAGGTAAGATTGGTGGTCTGTTATTGAAACCAGCTTTCAAAAGGGTAGCTAAGAAGATGGATTATACTGAATATGGTGGTGCTCCACTGTTGGGAATAGATGGTATAACGATAATCAGTCATGGTAGTTCTAATTCCAAAGCAATTAAAAATGCAATTAAGAATGCTGAAAAAGGAATAAAAGCAGATTTAATAACTTTAATTAAAGCTAATATAGAAAGCTAATACTGAAGGAAGGACTGGTAAGTGGTTATGATACGAGAACTCAGAAGAGCTAAAATTGCAGGAGTAGGTTCCTTTGCTCCTGACAAGGTCCTAACAAATAATCAATTAGAAGAGATGGTAGAGACTAGTGATGATTGGATAACGACTAGAACGGGAATAAAAGAGAGAAGAATTGCTGAAGATGATATATCTACCTCTGACTTGGCTTATGAAGCAGCTAAAAGTGCATTAGCTGATGCAGAATTAGAAGCAAATGATTTAGACTTAATTTTGGTAGCTACCGCTACTCCTGATTATTTAGCATTTCCTTCCACTGCTTGTGTATTACAGGATAAATTAGGAGTTAAGGGTATCCCTGCTTTTGATTTAGTAGCAGCTTGCTCTGGTTTTGTTTATGGGGTTTCTGTTGCTACTCAATATATTGAAACAGGTGCTTACGATAATGTGTTGGTAATTGGTGCTGAAACATTATCTAAAATTGTTAATTGGGAGGATAGAGGTACCTGTGTCTTGTTTGGTGATGGGGCAGGAGCAGCAGTCTTGACTCCTACTAAATCAGGTGGTATCTTATCAAATGTTATTGGAGCTGATGGGGAACAAAATGAAGTTCTAATAGTACGCGGAGGAGGTTCTAAAAGGCCATTTTCCCAACAAACTATCGATGAAGGATTGCATTATTTAGAGATGGAAGGTAATCCTGTATTTAAATTTGCTGTTAGAATCTTAGGAAAAGCTGCTATTCAAGCTTTAAAAAAGGCGGGGTTAACTAGAGATGATATTGATTTCTTAATCCCCCATCAAGCCAATATTAGAATTATTGATGCAGCAGCTAAAAGGTTAAAATTAGATAGAGAACAGATTTATGTTAATCTTGATCAATATGGGAATACTTCTGCAGCGTCAATTCCTCTTGCTCTAGATGCAGCTGTTAAGGAAGGCAAAATTAGTAGTGGTGACATAGTAGTCCTTGTTGGTTTTGGAGCAGGATTAACTTGGGGAGCTACAGTTATTGAATGGGTTTAAAGGGAGGAAGGTTAAAGTGATTAAGACAGAATTATGCAAGTTATTAGATATAGAACATCCAATTATTCAAGGTGGCATGGCTTGGATTGCTACTGGAGAGCTAGCAGCAGCAGTTTCTCAGGCTGGAGGCTTAGGGATTATAGGGGCAGGGAATGCTCCTGCTGATGTTGTAAGAGAAGAGATACAGAAGGTTAAAGAAGTAACAGATAAACCTTTTGGAGTTAATGTAATGTTATTGTCACCTTATGTAGATGAAGTAATAGAAGTTGTAATTGAAGAGAAGGTTCCTGTAGTTACTACAGGGGCTGGAAACCCAGGAAAGTATATAGATGCTTTAAAAGAGGCTGGAACTAAGATAATTCCCGTTGTCCCTTCAGTTGCCTTGGCTAAGAGAATGGCGCGCTTAGGTGTTGATGCTATTATTGCTGAAGGAAGTGAAGCGGGAGGGCATATTGGTGAATTGACTACAATGCCTTTAATACCTCAAATTGTTAGATCAGTTGATCTGCCAGTGATTGCAGCAGGTGGAGTTGCTGATGGTTATGGCTTAGCAGCTGTGCTGTCGTTGGGGGCTGTAGGTGTACAAGTAGGTACTCGTTTTATCTGTGCTGAAGAGTGTATAGTCCATGAGAATTACAAGAAGGCTATTTTAAAAGCAAGAGATAGAGATGCAATAGTTACGGCTCGTTCTACTGGTCATCCAGTAAGAAACCTTAAGAATAAATTAACTCGTCAAATCGAAGCTATGGAGCAAGAAGGAGTGCCTAAAGAAGAGATTGAAAAATTGGGAATTGGACGATTGCAAAGGGCTGTAATTGATGGTGATGTAGATGAAGGAACTGTTATGGCTGGTCAAGTGGCTGCAATGGTATCAAAGGTAGAACCAGCAAGGGATATTATTATTGATATTATCGAAGGTGCTAAGAAGGTAATGAAGGATAATTGTGAATTAATAGTTTAATTACTACTTACTGAACTTAAAGAGGGAGGAATTAAGATGGGTAAAGTTGCTTTTATCTTTCCTGGGCAAGGATCTCAACAAGTTGGTATGGGTGTAGATTTAGTTGAAGAATTTGCAGTAGCCAAAGAAACATTTGCCCAAGCAGATAATGCTTTAGATATAGATATTTCTAAATTGTGTTTTGAGGGTCCGACAGAAGATTTGCAACAAACCTCTAATACTCAACCAGCAATCTTAACTACTAGTATTGCAGTTTATAGGGTATTAAAGGAGAAAGGAATTGAGCCTGATATAGTTGCTGGACATAGTTTAGGTGAGTATTCAGCTTTAGTAGCCGCAGGAGTATTAGATTTTACTGATGCAGTTAAATTGGTTAGAAGGCGCGGTCAATTAATGGAAGAGTCTGATCCTTCTGGGAAAGGGACTATGGCTGCAATTATAGGGTTAAATCCTAAGGAAGTAGAAGAGGTCTGTCAAAAGGCTTCAACAGCTGGTGTAGTGGAGCCTGCTAACTATAACTGTCCAGGGCAGGTTGTTATTTCTGGCGAGAAAGAAGGAGTAGAGCAAGCTACTAAATTAGCTCAAGAGGCTGGAGCTAAAAAAGCTATAATCTTAAATGTAAGTGGTCCTTTTCATTCTAGCTTAATGGAACCTGCTGGTGAAAAATTATCTCAAGAGTTAGCAGAAGTTAATTTTAATAATGCCCAAGTTCCAGTAGTGACAAATGTTAATGCAGAATTGACCAGTAAGGGTGAGCAATTTTCTCAAGCTTTAATTGAACAAATTAGCGGTTCTGTGCGCTGGGAAGAATCGATTAAAGCTATGATTGCAGGTGGTGTAGATACTTTTATCGAAGTTGGACCTGGAAGGGTATTGAAAGGATTTATGAGAAGAATTGATCGTAAAGTGACTGCTTTGAATGTAGAAGATTTAGTTTCTTTAGAAAAAACATTAAAAAAATTATAATCTCAACTTATAAAATATAGATGTCTTGGAAAAATATCATTGAAATAGGGTTTAAAGGGGTGAAAAGATGAAGTTAAAGGATAAAGTTGCTGTGGTTACTGGTAGTTCTAGGGGGATTGGAAAGGCTATTGCCCTTAAATTAGCTAAAGAGGGTGCTAAAATAGTTGTGAATTATCCTTTTGAAGGAGAAGTTGAAAATGCCCAAAAGGTTGTAAGTGAGATTGAAGCATTAGGTGGTCAAGCTGTTGCTATTGAAGCTGATGTAACAGATATGAATCAGGTTAAAGAACTAGTTAAAACCACTACTAAAGAATTAGGTGGCCTTGATATTTTAGTTAATAATGCAGGTATTACTCGGGATACATTATTGATGAGAATGAAGGAAAGTGATTGGGATGCAGTACTGACTGTTAACCTTAAAGGAGCATTTAATGCTACCAAGGCTGTAACTAGAACAATGATGAAGCAGAAAAGTGGTAGAATTATTAACATGTCTTCTGTAGTTGGATTGATGGGTAATGCAGGTCAAGCAAATTATGCTGCATCTAAAGCTGGTTTAATCGGATTTACTAAATCTGTAGCTAAAGAGCTAGCGACAAGAGGGATAACTGTAAATGCTATTGCTCCAGGCTTTATTAAGACTGCTATGACCGATGAATTACCTGAAAAGGTGATAGAAGAGATGATTGCTGCTATTCCAATGAAAGAATTTGGAGAGGTAGAAGATATCGCTAATTTAGTATCCTTCTTAGCTAGTGATGAAGCAAGATATATCACTGGTGAAGTAATTAGAGTTGATGGTGGAATGGTAATGTAGGACAGTGTACAGTTGATAGTGTACAGTTGATAGTTAAGTTCAAGAAATAAAGTTATTTAAGGTCTTGGGTTTTAATTGTCAATTATCAATTGTACATTGTAAATTATCCTTTGAGAGGAGGTGAAAGTATGAACGTATTTGAAACAGTAAAGGATATTGTTGTTGCTGAATTAGGTGTAGATCCTGAAGAAGTAACTTTAGAGGCTTCTTTTATCGATGATTTAGGAGCTGATTCTTTAGATATCGTAGAGGTTGTTATGGCCTTTGAAGAGGAGTTTGATATTGAAATTCCTGATGAAGATGCTGAAGACATTGAAACAGTTCAAGATGCTGTAGATTATATTGAAAATGCATTATAATTCTAATTTTTAATGTCCCCGTTTATCTCTATAAGCGGGGCTTTAATCAAATAACTTTATTTTTAATTTGAAATCATACAATTAATAATAGATTATTAATATATAAATAATTAAAAAATTAACCTTAATAACTAGAGCCAAAGTATTAAAAAATAATTAATATTATATAAGTCAGTAAATTTCATAATTAATATAAGTTTATACAGTGATAGATTCAATAATAGATATATAATATGATGTGAATTTATTTCTTGGTTTTACTTTATGAAATTAACTGGAATTTAAAAGATAAGTACTTTGCGATTCCTAGATTTAAATGTTTTTATATAGATATAATTCTTCTCTTAAGAAGATTTAGTGTTGCTTACTGATTGCTCAAATAAATGATGATGGGGGAATCGATTTGAAATTATCTGATTTAAGAATAGGAAAATTAATTGCTAAAGTTCCAATTGTACAAGGAGGAATGGCTGTTAAAGTATCTACTGCTCCTTTGGCAGCTGCTGTAGCAAATGAAGGTGGGATTGGCTTAATAGCTGGTTCAGGTCTTAAGGTAGAAGAGCTGAAAGCAGAGATTCGTAAAGCTAGAGAGTTGTCCAAGGGTATTATAGGTGTTAATATTATGGTTGCTGTTAGAGAATTTAAAGAGTTAGTTGATGCAGCTGTTAGTGAAGGTATTGATTTGATTGTAGCTGGAGCAGGTTTTTCTAGAGATTTGTTCACAGTTGGAAAAGAGACTGGAGTAGAGATAGTTCCTATAGTCTCTTCTGTTAAACTAGCTAAGATTTCTGAAAAACTAGGAGCTTCTGCTATCGTTGTGGAAGGTAAAGAGGCAGGAGGTCACTTAGGTACAGATCAGCCTATGAAGACTTTGGTTGAAAAAATCGTTAAAGCAGTTAAAATACCTGTAATTGCAGCAGGTGGAATTATTGATGGTAAGGATATTGCTGAAGCACTAAAATTAGGTGCTAGTGGTGTACAGATGGGTTCAAGGTTTGTAGCAAGTGAAGAGTGTGAGGTTGATGACAGCTTTAAACAGACCTACATAAATGCAAGTAAAGAGGATAGTGTTTTAATTAATAGTCCAGTAGGTCTACCAGGTAGGGCATTAAAGAATGAATTCTTTGATAGATTAAGTAGTGATGAGGTTGATACTGGTAAGAGTTGTGATTATATCTGTTTAAAGAAGTGTTCCCATAGTTTTTGTATTATGGATTCTTTGATTAAAGCGCAAGAAGGTAATATGACCCATGGATTGGTCTTTGCAGGAGAGAGAGCACATTTGATTGATAAAGTCTTGCCTGTAAAGGAGATAATAAATAACTTGGTAAGTGAAGCAAGAAAGTATCTGGGAGGGGAAGAGGAAGATGAGTAAGCGTGTTGTAGTAACTGGAATGGGAGTTTTATCTCCTATAGGTATAGGTTTGGAAGAGTATTGGAATGCTTTAGTTGAAGGTAAGTCTGGAATTACAAAGATTAGCCATTTTGATGCAGAAGAATATAAGACGCAGATTGCTGGCGAAATTAAAGGGTTTAAAGCAGAAAAATATGGTCTTGACCGTAAAGAAGCTAAAAGGATGGACCGTTACACTCAATTTGCTGTTGTGGCAGCTCAGATGGCAATGAAGGATGCAGGGTTGGAGATTAATGAGGAGAATGCGAAAAGAGTAGGAACTATTATCGGTTCTGGGATTGGTGGTATTGAAATTCTAGAAGAACAGCATAAAAGATTATTAGACAGAGGTCCTAATCGTGTAACACCTTTCTTAATTCCTATGATGATTGCTAACATGGCTGCAGGTCAAGTCTCAATTTATACAGGTGCTAAAGGACCAAATACTTCTGTAGTAACAGCATGTGCTAGTGCTACTAACTCTCTTGGTGATGCTTTTGAGATTATTCGTCGTGGCGATGCTGATGCGATGATTGCTGGAGGAGCTGAAGCATGTATTACTCCATTAGCTTTCGCTGGATTCTGTTCTATGAAGGCTATGAGTACTAATAATGATGACCCAGAAGGTGCTAGTCGTCCTTTTGATGCCAAGCGTGATGGTTTTGTTATGGGAGAAGGTTCTGGTATTTTAATCTTAGAATCTTTAGAGAGTGCACAAGCAAGAGGTGCTAAAATCTATGCTGAGATGGTAGGTTACGGTGCGTCTGCTGATGCTCATCATATTACAGCTCCAGCACCAGGTGGTATAGGAGCAGCACAAGCAATTAAAATGGCTATAGATAAAGCTGGAATCTCTCTTGAAGAGATGGATTATATCAATGCTCATGGAACTTCTACACCGGCTAATGATAAATTAGAGACTGCAGCAATTAAACAAGTATTTGGTGATTATGCTAGTAAGATAGCTATCAGTTCCACCAAATCAATGACAGGGCATTTATTAGGAGCTGCTGGAGGTGTTGAAGCAATTGCTTCAATTTTGGCTATTAAAAATAATATAGTACCTCCAACAATCAATTACAAAAATAAAGATTCTGAATGTGATCTTGATTATGTGCCAAACAAAGCTAGAGAGCGTGAAGTGAAGGTAGCTTTATCCAATTCATTAGGATTTGGTGGTCACAATGCTACTGTTGTATTTAAAGAATATAATGAATAATTTAGGATGTGGGCAAGATGACAGGTTATAATAAAGGTTTAGAAGAATTACAGCAGCAACTTGGTATCTTCTTTAATGATCTAGAGTTATTACAAAGAGCTGTTACCCATAAATCTTATGCTAATGAAAACAGGCATTTGGGATTAAAAGATAATGAAAGATTAGAATTTTTAGGAGATTCTATTCAAGATTTGGTTGTTAGTGAGTATATGTTTATAGAGTATCCTGACCATCCTGAAGGAGAATTAGCTAAGATTAGATCTGTTGTTGTTAGTGCTCCGGTATTGGCGGAAAAAGCTAAAGAGATTTCTTTAGGTAAATATATGTTATTAGGTAAGGGAGAAGAGATGACTGGTGGTAGAGACAGAGATTCTATCTTAGCTGATGCCTTTGAAGCCTTAGTTGGTAGTATTTATTTAGATCAAGGCTTAGATGTTATTAAAGACTTTATTTTAGGCTTATTAATCCCTGACATTAAGATGGTAGAACGGGGAGAGCATATCCAAGATTATAAAACTCTATTACAAGAACTAGTTCAAAAGAACTCCAATTTAAGACCAGAGTATGAAGTTGTAAAAGAAGAAGGCCCAGACCATAATAAAAGGTTTACTATTCGAGTAAATCTCGAAGAAAGGGTTTTGGGTGTTGGTGCAGGAAGTAGTAAAAAAGAAGCAGAACAAAAAGCAGCTAAAGATGCTATTAATAAGGTATGAAGTAGCTCCCTATGGGGCTACTTTTTCTTTAACTATTAATTTATTTTTTGTTTTTTAAATTGACTTTGCTGCTATAAAGTTCATTTATCTGATAAGTTGTGGTGCTTGAGTGTTAATAGAAGTTGTAGTGATTAATGGAGATATTACACCACTTTTAGGAATCTGGAATTAGAAGTCAGGAACCAGTTTAAAACACTGATTCCAGATTCCCGACATGAAAATGTCGCACTATCTCTAAGTCACATTAGTTTTGACTAGTGGAAAATGATTGTTATTTTGGGGGGGTTATATGAATTTCTATCTTTATCAATTTAAGTGGCTTGTTATAGCTTCGGTAGTAGGAATATTAATCGCTTTCTTTTTTGTGATTATTCCTAAAGGGGTTCTTTATGATGTCAGTGGAAGGAGTTATGGAGAGTTTGGTAGAGTTGAAAGATTTACTGCTACTACTCAACTAGATGATGGCTCCTTATTAAGTGTTGGTTATAGTGAAAGTGTTTCTACTAGTCAGAATAAGAGGGCTTATCTTGTGGAGACTGCTTTAAATGGTAAGCAAGAATGGGTGAAAAATTTTGCTAAAGAGGGAAATATGATATTTAATGGTGTTGAAGAAATTGCAGAAGATGGAATGATATTAGTAGGGGAGAAGTCTTCATCTGTTAATAGTAAAGCAGACGCTTACGTACTCAAATTAGATAAGCAAGGTGATAAAGAGTGGTCTAGGGAATTTGGTAGTAAATATGCAGATTCCTTTAAAGTAGTTAAGAAACTGGATGATAATTCTCTGCTTATGGGAGGAAAGATTAGAGTACCACAAGAAGAAGGTTTTTTTGATCAACAGGCTTATCTAGTTAAATTAGATAGTGCTGGCAATCAAGAGTGGATCAAGTACTTTGGTGGAGAGTATTATGATGGAATCAATTCCATTACTGAGACTAGTGATGGTAGTTTAGTTTTAGTAGGTTATTATGGTAATGATCGGTATATGGATAGTAGAAATGCATATGTTGTCAAATTAGATTCAGCAGGTAATCAACAGTGGTCTGAGGTTATCGAAGAAGATGGATATAATAGTAGCTTTAATTCTATCATAGAGAATAAAGAGGGTGAACTGATTTTAGTAGGTGAAGTCGAAGGTAAAGAAACAGATTCTTATGGTGGTTATGTAGTTAAATTAAATTCTAATGGCGATAAGTTGTGGACTAAGATCTATCAGAATATAGAAAAAGAAGATTATTATCTATTTACTGATGTTGAAGAGGCAGAAGGGGGTTATTTTATAATTGTAGGGTATAAATTAATATTTATCGAAGAGTCTAATAGTTATCGTCATGTAACTTACCTTGTCAAATTAGATCAAAGTGGTCAAGAGCAATGGAATAAGTCCTTTAGATCATCTTATCAGGATGGAGGATTTAACTCTATTGCTAAGACCAATGATGGTAATTTTATCCTAGCAGGATGGATACGAGATCGCCATGAAATTGATGGTTATTTGCTAAAGATAGATTCCCAAGGTAAGGAGGTTAAATTTGAAAAAGCAAGAGATGAGTAATTAAGTATAGTATAGGTATGTGAATTCAAAATGAAACTTAATGGGTTGATTGCGACACTTTTGAGTGTCAGTGTGAGTGGGTGTGTGTGAGTAAACCCCAATAAAAAAGACTTTACACACACTCACACTCATAGCTCACACTCGACACGAAGTGTCGTAATATCATTATATAATGTCATATTAAAATTTCACCATAAAGTTGAATAAGTATATAATAGGAGGTTAGATAAATGTATGATTTAATTGTAGTAGGTGGTGGTGCTGCAGGAATGATGGCTGCAGGTACAGCTGCTAATAGTGGTAAAAAGGTATTATTACTAGAGAAGAATGAACAGTTAGGAAAAAAGATATTGATTACTGGTAAGGGAAGATGTAATCTGACCAATGATTGTGAGATAGAAGATATTATTAAGAATTTCCCAGATAACGGGAAGTTCTTATATAGTGCTTTGTATACCTTCTCTAATTGGCAGTTGAAAGACTTCTTTAATAAACTAGGGGTTAAGACCAAAGTGGAGAGAGGAGATAGGGTCTTTCCAGTCTCTGATTCTGCTAGAGATGTTGTAGAAGCTCTTAAACAATTTATTGCAAATGCAGGTGTTGAAATCAAAGTAAAGACCTCTGTAGACAAAGTCATTACTGATGGTAAAGAGGTAAAGGGGGTTAAGGATTCTGATGAAAAAGAATATTATAGCTCTAATGTACTAATTGCTGTTGGTGGGAAGTCATATCCAACAACAGGTTCATCTGGTGATGGTTATACCATGGCAGAAAGTTTAGGTCATAAGATAAAAACTGTTAAACCATCTTTAGTTCCTTTAAAGACTAAGGAAGCTTGGGCTAAAGAGTTGCAAGGTCTAAACTTAAGAAATGTTAGTGCATCTTTAATAATTGATGGTAAGAAGCAAAAAGAAGAGTTTGGTGAGATGTTATTTACCCATTTTGGAGTTAGTGGACCTATTATCTTGACTTTAAGTCGTGATGTAGTCGACTATTTAGGTAAAGCTCAGATTAAGCTAAGCATTAACCTTAAACCAGCCCTATCTTATGAACAGCTTGATAATAGATTACAAAGAGATTTTGAAGAGTATTCTCGTAAGCAGTTTAAGAATAGTTTAGGAGACCTCTTACCAAGTAAACTAATTCCTGTAATTATTAGTTTATCATCTATTCCTGAAGATAAAGAGGTCAATCAGATTACTAAAGAAGAACGCCAAGAGTTGATTGAACTCTTGACCAACCTAGAAACTACTGTTATAGGGACAATGGGCTTTAACTTATCTATTGTAACTAAAGGTGGAGTAGCTACTGATGAGATAAATCCAAGTACTATGGAATCTAAATTAGTTCAAGGACTTTATTTTGCAGGAGAGGTTATAGATGTAGATGCTTATACAGGAGGATTTAATCTACAAGGTGCTTTTTCAATGGGATATTTAGTAGGAAGTAGTGTATAGATGTGACGAGCGATGAGTGAGCAGTGACAAATAATTATTAGTAGGAAATGACATGATTTAGAGATAGTGTGACACTTTCGTGTCAGGAATCGAGAATCTGGAATCAGTCTGTTTTACTGATAACTGGTTCCTGACTCCTGATTACTAAAAGTATCCCAATATACCCATTAAGCGATATTTCTAATATACATAATACTTTATTATTAGCAAGTCGGATAACTAACTTTAAGTTATATCTTAGTTTCTTAGACATATTATTATACTATAAAAGTATGTTTAGGAGGGGAATTATGCCAAGACGATTTGATAATTTTAAAAGTTTGGTTGAGAGGGTAGTATTGACTACAATAATCATTGGATTTATTATAGCGGTAGGAGTACAGATGATCTTAACAAATCCTAATTTTAAGGATAGCTTAATAGCTAAGATACCAAAGGTTGAGCATATTTTGGCTTTTGGACAAAGGAAGGATTTTAAGGAGAAGGCTCAAGCAGTATTTTCTACAGAAGGTCAACAGGATTATATAGTCATTTCACTACAGAATAAGTCATCTTATCCAGGGGCTAAAGTAATTATGAACGGACAGGTGATTGGAGATTTTAGTAGAGGATATATCAAGGTCAATATAGAAGCAGGAGACTATTTAACTATTGATACTCGTGGAATAGGTGATGGTTTGTGGTTTGAAGTAACTGGTATTTCTGAGGGGATTAAGAGCTTTAGGGTAGGCCAACAGTTTTGGGTAAAAGATGAGTTTAAAACCTTGGGAAGGGTGGAAAGTTTAAATAAATTTTAAATTTATCTTGCTTTAAAATAAAAGTTATGTTAAGATGTTGTACAACAGTAATAAAGTAGTATAGTATAACGGTAGGTAGTAGAATAGTAGGTTTATTACTGTGTTAACCAATCGATAACAATTGAATAATTTAAAAAGAGTAGTACAGTAGGCGAGGTAGTGTGTAATCTAATCTTGGGATAACTATAAGCACCCCTATTTGTATGGGGTGTTTTTTTATATCTAGAGTTATAAAAGTTATCAGATAGCAGATAATAATCTATGATCATGATAGGGAATATATAATTTCTTTATAGAGGTGATAAATTTGTCGACTAATGAAGAAACAAGTAAAAAGGTTGCAACAGCAGCAATTAAGATGGCATTAAGTGATAGAGATGAAGAGAATATTTTGAAGGAAAATTATAAAGGGCAAGATATGAAAGTAGCAGCAGTTGATTTTGGTGGGAATTTCAATTCATCAGTCAAGACTATGATTGAAAGAGCAATTGTGGCTGCTAAAAGGGAAGGGGTTATTAAAGAGACTCATACTGAACAGGGAGCAGTAGCAGGTGCTACTAGAGAAGCCTTAATTCAGATAAATCCTAAAGCAATTGGTTTCAATGTAGGTGGAAAGATTGGAGTAGCCAGAGAGGGAGATCATATTAGTGTAGCTGTTTTCTTTGCTATTGGCCTACTACACTTAAATGAAATGGCAATAGGATTGGGCCATAGAGCAGTAACGTAAATTCAGTGTACAGTTGACAGTTGATAGTTTACAGTTAAAAGATTTAAAGTACTTTGAACTACAACTATACACTGTAAATTGTAAACTGTAAACTTGAAATTAGGTTGGAGGTGAGATTGTGATTAGGGGAATCAGAGGAGCTATTACAGTAGAAAATAATGATAAAGAGGAGATATTAGTTGCTACTAAGGAACTATTAGAGAAGGTTGCTGAAGAGAATGGAATAGTTGAAGATAAAATTGCTTCAATCTTCTTTTCGATGACCTCTGATTTGGATCAGGTCTTTCCAGCAGTAGCTGCAAGAGAGTTAGGATGGATTAATGTTCCTTTATTTTGTGTGAAAGAACTGGATATTGAAGGTTCTTTAAGTAAATGCATTAGAGTATTGATTCATTATAATACTAAGAAGGAACAAAATCAGATTAACCATATTTACCTAAAAGGAGCTAAAGTTTTAAGACCAGATTTAGTAGAGGAGGAGGGAGCTTAGAATGGTAGATAAAAGAGTAGTAAGAGAGGAAATTATGGATATTAAACCATATATCCCTGGAAAACCAATCGATGAAGTTAAACGGGAATTGGGGCTTAAGGAAGTGATTAAATTGGCTTCAAATGAGAATCCTTTAGGGCCATCACCAATGGCAATTGATAAGATGAAAGAGGCAGTTGCAAAGGTAAATCTTTATCCTGATGGTAATGTACATAATTTAAGAGAGAAGTTAAGTAAGAGTTTAGGAGTTAAGCCCTCTCAATTAATCTTTGGTAATGGGTCAGATGAGTTATTGGTATTATTGGCTCAAACTTTTATTAAAGCTGATGATGAGGTAGTAATGGCTGAGATTACCTTTAGTGAATATGAGTTTGCTACTAAGATTATGGGCGGGAAGCTTATAGAGGTTCCTTTAAAGAATAACACCCATGACTTAGAGGCTATGTTAGCAGCTATAACTGCTAAGACTAAGATGATATTTATCTGTAATCCTAACAACCCAACAGGAACTATAGTTGAGAGAAGAGAGGTTGAAGAGTTCTTAGCTAAAGTACCAGAAGATGTAATTGTAGTTTTTGATGAGGCTTATTATGAGTATGTAGATAATAATGATTATCCTCAAACTATAAATTATTTAAATGATTATGAGAATGTGATTATTTTAAGGACTTTCTCTAAAATCTATGCTTTAGGTGGATTGAGGTTAGGTTATGGAATCAGCAACTCTGAGTTAATAGGATATATTGATCGGGTAAGACAACCCTTTAATATTAACTCTATAGTTCAGATAGCTGCTGAAACCAGTTTAGATGATCATGACCATGTAGCAAAGTCTCTAGAATATAATCGCCAAGGGAAGGAATATCTATACAAGGAGTTTGAACGATTGGGATTGGATTATGTTCCAACTGAAACTAACTTTATCCTAATAGATTTAGGAAGATCTAATCAAGAGGTATTCCAGCAGATGCTTAAGAAAGGGATTATTATCAGAAGCTTAGCTTCTTATGGCTATGACACTGAAGCTAGAGTAACTATTGGTTTACCAGAAGAAAATAAGAAGATGATTAAAGCTTTAGAAGAAGTATTGTCATAATTTAAGGCTAAGACTGAGTTTAGGATTAAGAATAAATTTAATACTAAAACTTATACTTAAACCTAATTATAAAATATTAACTCTAAAAATGAGTAGAGAGAAGTAAGTAGAAAATAAGGAGGAGATAGAAATGGTAATCGTAATGGAAAGTAGTGCAAAGCAAGAGGAGATTAAAAAGGTAATTGAGAAGATTCAAGAGGCAGGATTTGAAGCACATCCTGATAGTGGTAAGACTCAAACTATAGTTGGTGTAGTAGGTGAAGGAAGAAGAGAAGAATTACTTAACTCTATTGGAGCTTTTCCTGGTGTAGATAGAGTAGTAGAGATTAGCAACCCTTATAAATTAGCAGGTAAAGAGTTTAAGCCTGAACCATCAGTAATAGATATTGATGGTGTTAAAATCGGTGGAGGACACTTTGCAATTATGGCAGGACCATGTGCAATTGAAAGCAAGGAACAGTTATTTGAAGCAGCTGAGCAGGTAAAAGAAGGTGGAGCTAAGATTTTACGTGGTGGTGCGTTTAAGCCTAGAACTTCACCATATAGTTTTCAAGGTATGAAGGAAGATGGTTTGAAATTATTAGCAGAGGCTAGAGAGAGAACAGGACTTAAGATAGTAACTGAGGTAATGGATACTAGAGATGTAGAGTTAGTAGCTAAGTATGCTGATATCTTACAGGTTGGTGCTCGTAATATGCAGAACTTCTCTTTATTAAAAGAGGTAGGAAAGACTGACAAAGCAGTCTTATTAAAAAGAGGGATGACTGCTACTTACAAGGAACTATTGATGGCTGCTGAGTATATTATGGCTGGCGGTAACTACAATGTAATCTTATGTGAACGAGGAATTAGAACCTTTACTACTGAGACTAGAAATACTGTAGATATGGCTATTGTTCCTGTAATTAGAGAATTAAGCCATTTACCTGTGATTATAGATCCAAGTCATGGAACAGGAAACTGGAAATATGTCTCACCACTAGCAAAAGCGGCTTTAGCAATAGGTGCAGATGGTCTAATGGTTGAAGTACATCCTGATCCTAAGCATGCTTTATGTGATGGGCCTCAATCATTAAAGCCTGAGAAGTTTAAGGCTATGGTAGAAGAGTTAAAGGCTATCGCAGCAGTTACTGACACTAAGCTTTAAGGTGATAAACTATGATTAAAAGAGTAGCGATTGTTGGAGTAGGCCTGATTGGTTCCTCTTTGGGTCTAGCTTTAGGTAGTATTAAAGAGGTTGAAGAGATTATTGGAATTGATAAGAATCAAGATTATTTACAAGAGGCTTTAACTATAGGAGCAGTTGATAAGATTGCGTCTTTAGAGGAAGGCGTTAGAGATGTAGATTTGATTATATTAGCTACCCCTGTAGGTATAATTACAGACCTAGTTACAGAAATATTACCTTACATTAGTAATAAGACGATTATTACTGATGTAGGTAGTACCAAATCTACTTTGGTTAGAGAGTTAGAAGCTATAGTTGAAGATCATATTTATATTGGTGGTCATCCAATGACTGGTGCTGAGACCTCTGGACCTAGTGGAGCAGATAAGTACCTCTTTGAGAATGCTATTTATGTTTTAACAGAGACTAACAATACAAAACATGATAGTCTGATAGAACTTAAAAATATATTAGAGAGAATAGGCTCACAAGTCTTGATTCTCTCTCCAGAAAATCATGATAAGATGGTGGCTGTAACCAGTCACCTTCCTCATTTAATAGCAGTCAATTTAATGAATGTAATTAAGCAGTTTAGTCAAGAGGATGATAAGGTCACTTCTCTAGTTGCTGGAGGCTTTAGAGACACTACTAGAATAGCAGCAGGAGATCCTGTAATGTGGAGAGATATCTTCTTAAATAATCGGGAGATGGTCTTGGAAACTATCGATATCTTTGAAGAGCAGTTAAAATCTCTTAAAGAGCTAATTCTAAATAATCAAAGTGAGACTTTAAAAGAGACTTTAGCAGAGATAAGGGATGCTAGAATTAGATTGCCAATGAAGAAAAAAGGTTTATTGCCAAGTAATTTTGAATTAATTATAACCTTAAAAGATATACCTAATGCAATTGGAAGTATGACCTCAGCCTTAGGAAGTGAAGAGATTAATATTCAGGATATAGAGGTTTTAAAGGTTAGAGATGAAGGTGGAACGATTAGATTAAGCTTTAGTCAAGAATGGGAGCAGGAAGAAGCCTACAAACTATTAAAAGAGAGAAGCTATAAAGTAATTAAGAAGTAGGGGGATTAGAGATGAGATTGAAAGTAGAAGCTAAAGGTGGTTTAGAGGGCAAAATAAAGGTTCCAGGAGATAAATCTATCTCCCACCGTTCTGTGATGTTAGGGGCTTTGGCTGAAGGAAAGACAGAGATTGAGGGCTTTCTAACAGGAGAAGACTGTCTAAGTACAGTTAAAGCCTTTCAAGATATGGGAGTAAAGATTGAAGGTGTTGGTACTGATCAGATGGTAGTTCATGGGGTAGGCTTAAGAGGATTAAAAGAGCCAAATGATTTATTGGACTTTGGTAACTCAGGAACTACTACTCGTTTGATGCTAGGGATATTAGCAGGGCAAAGTTTTTACTCTGTAGCTACTGGTGATGATTCTTTAAGAAGTAGACCGATGGCTAGAGTAACTAAGCCTTTAAGTACTATGGGGGGAGAGTTCTATGGTCGTGATAATGCTAATCTCTTGCCGATTACAGTAGTTGGGCAGGGGAAACTAAATAGTATATCCTATGATTCTCCTGTAGCCAGTGCTCAAGTCAAATCAGCTGTTTTATTGGCTGGATTATATGGTGAAGGAGTAACTGAAGTTAGAGAGCCTGCTAAATCTAGAGACCATACTGAACGGATGTTAGAGTACTTTGGAGCTAAGGTTGAAGTCGATGGTCTAGAGGTTAAAGTAGAAGGAAATCCAAAATTAACAGGCAAGAAGGTAGTTGTTCCTGGTGATATCTCTTCAGCAGCTTTCTTGATGGTAGCAGCTATGATTACCAAAGGATCAGAGATAATTATCGAGAATGTTGGGTTAAATCCTACAAGAGATGGAGTAATTGAGGCTCTTAGGAAGATGAATGGTGACTTTGAGCTATTAAATCAGCGTGAGGTCAATGGCGAGCCGATAGCAGATATTAAGGTGAAAAGTAGTCAATTAAAAGGAACGGTAATTGATGGTGATTTAATTCCTTTGTTGATAGATGAAATTCCAATCTTAGCAGTAGCAGCTAGTCAGGCAGAAGGAAAGACTATTATTAAGGATGCTGAGGAATTAAGAGTTAAAGAGACTGATAGAATTGATGCTATGGTTAAGGAATTGACTAGATTAGGTGTAGAGGTTAAAGAAAGAGAAGATGGGATGGAGATTATAGGTAAGCAGAAGATAACTGGTGGAGTGAGTTGTCAAAGCTATCATGACCACCGGATTGCTATGTCTATAGCAGTAGCAGGACTGATTGCTGAAGATGTAGTAGAGATAGAAGGTGCTGAATGTATCAATATTTCCTTTCCTAACTTTAAGAAGTTATTAGATAGTTTGTCAGAATAATTTAAATTTTAACAAGATAAGGCAGGTTAACCTGCCTTATCTTGTTTTTTGCTATTAATCTATTGCTTCATAGCTTTTTCAGTTAAAAAATTGATAGAATAGAAGGAGATTGCGACACTTTATGTCGAGTGTGAGCTATGAGTATGAGTGTGTGTAAAATCTCTTTTTATTGGGGTTTACTCACACTCACACACCCACCCACGCTAACTTTAAAAGTGTCTCAATATACCTATATTAAGGTATTTACCTAAAATCATCCAAAAAATAGGTACATTTTTTAACAAAAATATTGAAAAATTTTTAAATCTTGAAGAAAAGAGAGGAAAATTTCAATAATAGTCGAAATAATTAAGTAGAGAATCTTGTCTAGATAAGATGGGGTGATATATTGAAAAAAGATAATGTTTTAGAAATATTTGAGGATATACTAAATTATGATTTCAGTGATAATATAGAAATTTTAAAAAGTATTATTGATAAAACTGAAGAATTTTATGGTTTGATTTCAGATAGGCTACCTCTAATTGAGCAGAATATTGATGAAGCGATAGCAGAGACAGAGGTCTTAGTAAGTTATTTTATGGAAGAGAATCAAGACCAACAGGAGAGTGAAGGTTTCAGACTGTCACATGTATTAGAAGGTTTACAAGATCAGATTGGGGAAGTTTATGACTCTTTATTGGACAGAAGTGATGTTGTTGATATCTTATCTGATTTTATTGTAGATAGTGATGATGGAGAGAGTAAGTTCTCCCAAATATTGACCTTGACCAAAGAATTAAATAATTCTTTGACTGACCTTAAGGATTTATCAATTAATGCAATTATCTTTTCAGTTAAAGCTGATAATAGTGGGGCTGGTTTTAGAGTAATCTCTAATGAGATTAATCGTCTTTCAAATCATATTAAAGATAAGTATAGTTTAATCGAAGAGAATGTACTTATTTTACAGAGATGGTATGAAGATTTTGTTGATAATTTGCGAAGCCTAGTAGCTATTGAAGACGAGATTGGAGAGAATAAGGGTGAGACTAAAGAGGTTTTTACAGATATATTAGAATCATTAGAGAATGTTTCTAATGTATTAAGGAGTTTTATAGGACATATTAAGGTAGGTGTAGAGCCGATTTATGATATTATCGTTTTACTCCAATATCAAGATATTATTCGGCAAAATTTAGAGAATCTAATAGAGATTTTAGTGACTTTAGAGGCAGAGGTTAATAGTTTGAATTTAAAGGAGTATCAAGAGGATGAACTTGTAGATATGGTTCTCTTTATAGATAATGTTTCCGGTCTTTCTAGAGGGTTAATGGAGAATATCTTGACCCAATTAGAAGAGTCTATCTTCAATATAAGTGATAAATTCATGGAGATAAATAATAATTTAGTTGCTTTAAAGCAAGAGGATGAAGAGCTTAATATCTTTCTAACAGAAGATAGTGAGAGTGTGGATCAAGTTAATAGCTTAGATCGAATTTATCAACGCTTAATCTCATTTATTCCTGAATTCACCTCTAAAATCGGTAGTCTAGAAGATAAATACAATAGCTTAATTAGAGATAAAGATGATTTTTACGATAATATGGAAGGAATTGAAAAGGGGCTAGAAGAGATTGATAAAGTAGCTAATAGATTTAAGAAATTAGAGCTAATGGCTAAGATTGAATTTTCTCATATGATGGGGACTAAGCATTCTTTTGTTAATGGGATAGAAGATGCTATCAATAAGTTTATCAATTCAAGCAAAGATAATAAGGAACTATATCAAGATTTAAAAGATAAACTACAAAGAGATTATAGTACCTTTTTAGAGTTTGCATTAAATAATAAAGATAGTGTAATCAGTTCTAATCAAATTGTGAATAGTTCAAAAGATAAGTTATTGACTGGAAAAAAATTAGTTAAAGAGGCAATTCAATCTCTGCACTCTTCAATAAATTCTTTATCCTTGGAGTTAGATAGCCTTATAGCAGAGGTAGAGGGTTTTTATCTGCTCAAGGAGCAAGGTCAACAAGTGGTATCCTTCCTAGCTAAGTTAAAGTCAAAGACTAGTAATATTAAAGAATATTATCTAGATAATTCTGAAGATATAGACTTAGCAGATAGTAATGAGCGCTTACAAGAGCTAATCGATAAATTCACAAGTTATTTAGAAAGAAAGACGGCTCAAGAAGAGATTGGTGATTTAGAGATTGATACTGGTAGTGAAGGTGGAGAGTTGACATTATTTTAGCTGAGCATTATTTTTCTAAGATAAAACCATCTATTTTAATAGATTTACTGTATATAATTTTATTTTGAGCCTAAGTTCAAAAATAAGAACAAAAAGAATTATTAGCCACGAATTAACACCAATGCACACTAATAAGACCTTAAAAATAAATGATTTATAGATTTTTAAGGCTCTTCCACGATTTTTGTGAAAATGTATTAATACCACTTTAGCCACAGGTTTTAACCTGTGGTGGTACCATGGATTCTGCATATACTACGGGTTAAAACCCGTAGCTAGATAATAATTTAAACTTATTATTACTTGTAATCACAAAGTTCGTTGTTGAACCATTTTTAAAGACGGTTTTAATTTGTGAATATTCGTGAGGTTCAATCCAAGATTACTTCTTCGAGAACTCCACGCTTAGAGTACGTGGAAAAAATTATTCTTGTTTGTTCTTTTTCTCTTAAAATCTCTAATATCAAATCTTTATCGGTTTATATACTATATAAGTTGAACTAATGTTTTTCTTTAAAGAATTAAAAAGCTTTTTTGCAACGAATTAACACGAATTACACGAATAAAAGGCAAAAAGAATAAATT